>JADDPY010000387.1 GCA_016781635.1 Rubrobacter sp. | reverse complement strand
GCTCTCGGCGTAGCCGATGGCGTGGGCGGCAATGTAGGTGTTCGAGCCCTTCTGGTAGGGGAAGCCGGTGTCCGAGAGATGCATGATCCCCTCCCGGTCCAGGTATGACTGATCCGGCGAGTCCCCGACCTTGACGTTTTCTAGCTCCAGGCGGGGGACCGTAAGCATGAGTTTCTTGCTAGAGGGCGCCGGATTCTCCTTGGGGGCTTCCTTCTCGGAAGCTTTTTCTCCTTTGGAGGCGCCTTCCTCGTCCGGGTCATCCTTGCCGCCGGAGGCGTTCTCCTCGGCCGGGCCGGAGGGCGCGGGGGCGTTTATATTGTTGTCTTTGGCCTCGACCTTGGCGATGGCGCGGGCCTCCTCCGGGGAGGCCGGTTCGGCCTGAGCGGGCGGCGAGGGGCCGTAGGCGAAGAGGGCGGCGAGCGCCAGGACGGCGGCGGCCGACCGCACGGATGGTCTGAAAGTCGTGGACATCGTTCCTCCTCATGCGTGGCGCGCCGGGGTTACTTCAGGGCGCACGGGCGTTTACGGTTAAAATATATCCATGGAAGTAGTACCCCTGGTAGAGCAATTCAGCGCATATCTCGCCGAGGACCCGAATACTTCTCCCCGCACGGCGGAGTTTTACGAGGCCGACCTCAAGGAGTTCGCCCGTTTCCTGGCCGAGAAAGGCGTGGGGGAGATAGAGGAGGTGGGCGTGGGACGCGTAATGGAGTTCCGCAATTACCTGCTCGAAGAGAAGCGAAAGCGCTTCACCGTGTATCGCAAGGATGCGGCGGTGCGACGCTTCCTCGACTGGGTGCGTAACAGCACGGACTCGACTCTGGACTTCGACCCCATAGAGCCGATGCATCAGCCTCTGGACCAGCAGATCACGTTTCTGGAGGACGCCGAGGCCGAGCAACTACTCTCGTTCCCTCAAGGAACCCTGGATTCCTTGAGGGACGCTGTGGTGATCCGTCTGATGCTCGACACCGGGGTGACGGTCGGGGAGATACGGGGCCTCCTCAAGAGCGATGTCGACCTCGAAGCGGCCCAGGTGCAGCTCGGTGGGCCGGGCTCTCACCTCGCCCCGCGGGCGCGACGCCTGACGCCGGAGACGGTCGGAGCTATCAAGCGCTACCTCGACGCGCGGCGCGACGAGACGCCCGAGCTAATAATAGGGAGGGCCGCCCGGCCGGTCACCACCTCGAAGTCGTTGCAAAACGCGATCTGGAAGCGCTGCGATGCTATCGGCATGTGGCGCGTCTCCCCGATGGTCCTCCGCCACACCTTTGCCATAAGGCTCCTGAGGCGCGGCGTTACCTTGAACGAGCTCAAGGATGCTCTGGGCGTGCGAGACACGACTAATATAGGGGTATACAAAAAGTTCGTGTAGGCTGCGAAGTGAGATAAGTACGCCAGTATGGGAGGCCCGAGGATGGCCGAAGGCAAAGACAGGGACAAAAACTCTAAAAACAGCTCGGCAGATTTTGTAGCGGATCTCCTCTCGGAGTACCTGAAGGGTGACGAGAAGACTCGAAGCGCCGGAAAGGACCCCAAGAATAGCTCGGCGGAGATCGTGACGGAACTTTTCTCCAGGTACATGGCAGACGAGGAGTTCAAGGCGGCCAGGGGGCGTATCCAGCAAGCCGCGGGTGAGCAGATCCGCAACATCCGTAACCGCTACCGTGCCCGCAAGCGCGACCCCGAGAGCGCCGCGCGCGAGCGGGATCTCAACTTACGCCTCGCCGAGGTCGAGGCCGAGGCGGCAGAGTTGCGGTTGCGGCTCGTGGAGCTTCTGGAGGAGGAGGGCAGGCTCCGAAGCGACCTGGAAGCGCTGTAGGACCCCGTCCCTCCGGGGATGAGTGAGGATAAGCAAAAAGGTTCACATATATTCATGCAAGAGGCCTCCATCCTCTTGTGCTGAGCCGCTGTTTCGTGTAAAACAGGGCGACTTCTGTACCCTGTTTCCCTGAGGAGGCGCGTTGACCACCCCCAAGACCGGCCTTTACGATCCCGCATACGAGCATGACGCCTGTGGCCTTGGCTTTGTAGCGCGTATAGACGGCCGTAGGACCAGGGCGACGGTCGAGGAGGGGCTGGAGATCCTGGTCAACCTCGAGCACCGTGGGGCGAGCGGTAGCGACCCCGAGACCGGGGACGGGGCCGGGATCATGATCCAAATTCCGGAAGCCTTTCTGCGGAGCGAGTGCGAGTCTCTGGGGATCGAGCTGCCGGCCGAGGGCTCCTACGGGGTCGGTATGCTCTTCGAGTCGGACGAGAGCGAGAGCTCCGTGTGCGAGGAAGAGTTGGAGCGCATCACCACCGAGGAGGGGCAGAGGGTTCTCGGTTTCCGGGAGGTGCCGGTGGACCCGTCGAAGGCCGGCAAGAACGCGCGGAGCGTTATGCCGCGTATCCGGCAGTTCTTTATAGAGGCCGGGGACGTAGAAAATCAGGACGCCTTCGAGCGGAAGCTGTACGTGATCCGGCGGCGGCTTCACAAGGCCGTCGAGGAGACGCAGGGCTGCTACGTGGTCAGCCTCTCCAGCCGGACGATCGTTTACAAGGGCCTTCTCAAGGGGCAGCAGCTCGCACGGTTCTACGCCGACCTGCGGGAGCCAACCGTGACGAGCGCCATCGCACTCGTGCACGAGCGTTTCTCGACGAACACTCTAGGTTCTTGGGAGCTTGCCCACCCGTATCGGTACGTGGCGCACAACGGCGAGATCAACACGCTGCGCGGCAACATGAACTGGATGCGCGCCCGCGAGAGCCGTATGGAGTCCCCGCTTTTCGGGGATGACATGGAAAAGCTCTCGCCGGTGATTGCGCCGGGACAGAGCGACTCGGCCGTCTTCGACAATGCCCTGGAGCTCCTCTACCTCGGGGGACGCTCCCTGCCGCACGCGGTGGCGATGATGATCCCGGAGGCATGGGAGAACGACGGGCTCATGGAGCCCGAGCGCCGAGCCTTCTACCAGTACCACAGTGCCCTCATGGAGCCGTGGGACGGCCCGGCGGCCGTCGCCTTCACGGACGGACGCTCCATCGGGGCGACGCTGGACCGGAACGGCCTGAGGCCCGCCCGCTACATCGTGACGCGCGACGGCAGGGTCGTTATGGCCTCGGAGGATGGTGCTCTGCGCGTTGAGCCTTCGGAGATCGTGGAGCGGTGGCGCTTGAGGCCCGGACGGATGCTCGTGGTGGATACGGAGAACAACCAGCTTCTGCACGACGCGAACGTAAAGGGGCCGCTGTTCGCGAGGAAGCCCTACGGGGAGTGGGTCGAGGAGGGTGAGATCCACCTGAACGAGCTGCCGGAGGCCGAGGCCGATGGTCGTCCCGAGCAGGCCGACCTCTACGAGCGCCAGAGGGCGTTCGGGTACACCTTGGAGGACGAGAGGATTATCCTCTCCCCGATGGCCCAGAACGGCAAGGAGCCGGACGGTTCGATGGGGACGGATACGCCGCTCGCTATCCTCTCGGAGAGGCCGCAGCTTCTCTTCTCGTACTTCAAGCAGCTTTTCGCGCAGGTGACCAACCCGCCGATAGACCCCTTGCGCGAGGAACTAGTGATGTCCCTAAAGATGTCGCTCGGCCCGGAGGGGAACCTCTTCGGCGAGACGCCGGAGCACTGCCGCAGGATTCTCCTCGACGGTCCGGTGCTCACGGGCTCCGAGCTCGAAAAGCTCAGGCACCTCGCCCAGGCGCCGTTCGCCGCGACGACCCTCTCCACGCTTTTTTCTGCGGACGGTGAGGGCGGGCTCGAAGAGGCGCTGACCACCCTTTGCAAGTCCGCCGAGAGCGCGGTGCGCGGCGGCTCGACCGTACTTGTTCTCAGCGACAGGGGTGTCGGGCCCAATCAGGCGCCGATACCGAGCCTGCTCGCGACCGCGGCCGTGCACCATCACCTCGTGCGCGCGGGGATACGGACGAGCACGAGCCTCGTGGTCGAGACCGGGGAGGCCCGGGAGGTCCATCACTTCGGTGTCCTCGTGGGGTACGGGGCGACGGCGGTGGCGCCGTACCTCGCGTTCGAGACCATTCAGAGCATGGTCGGCGAGGAGTGGTTTGGGGGCTTGAGCCCTGAGGAGGCCGAGAAAAACTACGTCAAGGCCCTCGGCAAGGGGTTGTTGAAGATCATCTCCAAAATGGGGATCTCGACGCTCTTCTCGTACTGCGGCGCTCAGATTTTCGAGGCCGTCGGGCTGGAAGCGGACCTTATAGAAAAGCACTTCACCGGGACGGCCTCGCGCATCGGCGGCATTGGCCTAAGCGGTATCGAGCGTGAGGTGCTCGAGCGCCACACGCGGGCCTTCGCGCCGATCGAGGACGGGGTGCCCGAGCTCCCCGCCGGCGGCGAGTACCAGCTCCGGTCGCAGGGCGAGTACCACCAGTGGAACGTGAACAGCATCGTGCCGCTGCAGCGGGCGGTGAAGACGGGCTCGTTCGAGACGTTCAAGCAGTACACGGACCACTTCAACAACGAAGCCGCGCGCCTGAGCACCCTGCGCGGTCTCTTCGACTTCCAACGCGCCGAGACGCCCGTCCCGCTCGAGGAAGTCGAGCCTGCGAAGGAGATCGTGAAGCGGTTCTCGACGGGGGCGATGTCGTTCGGCTCGCTCTCGAAGGAGGCCCACGAGACGCTCGCGATCGCGATGAACCGCATCGGGGGGCAGAGCAACAGCGGCGAGGGTGGGGAGGACCCGGAGAGGTTCAACCAGGATTCCAACGGCGACCTCAGGCGGAGCGCGACAAAGCAGATCGCCTCGGGGCGCTTCGGGGTGACGGCAGAGTACCTGGTAAATGCCGACGTGTTGCAGATAAAGATGGCCCAGGGCGCCAAGCCCGGCGAGGGCGGCCAGCTTCCGGGGCACAAGGTCTCCGAGGACATCGCGAGGGTGCGCTACTCGACGCCGGGGGTCGGCCTGATCTCACCGCCGCCGCACCACGACATCTACTCCATCGAGGACCTGGCGCAGCTTATCCACGACCTGAAGAATGTGAACCCGATGGCGATGATTAGCGTGAAGCTTGTCGCCGAGGTGGGGGTCGGGACGGTGGCGGCCGGGGTCGCGAAGGCGAAGTCCGAGCACATAACGATCGCCGGCCACGACGGCGGTACCGGCGCGTCGCCCCTGTCGTCCATAAAACACGCGGGGCTCCCGTGGGAGCTCGGACTGGCGGAGACGCAGCAGGTTCTGGTGGAGAACGGGCTGCGCGGCAGGATCAAGCTGCAAACCGACGGCCAGCTCAAGACGGGTCGGGACGTGGTCGTCGGGGCGCTCCTCGGGGCTGAGGCGTTCGCGTTCTCGACGGCGCCGTTGGTGGCGACGGGGTGCATCATGATGCGTGTGTGCCACCTGAACACGTGCCCGGTCGGGATCGCCACCCAGGATCCGGAGCTTCGGAAGAGGTTCCAGGGGACTCCGGAGCACGTGATCAACTTCTTCTTCTTCATCGCGGAGGAGATTCGCCAGACCATGGCCGAGCTTGGGTTCAGGACGTTCGACGAGATGGTGGGGCGGACGGACAAGCTGAAGACGTGGGAGGCTGTGGAGCGCTGGAAGGCGAAGGGGATCGACCTCTCGCGCCTCCTGCTCCGCCAGGTCGATGCCGGGGAGGATGCCTCCATCAACTCTACCGAGGCGCAGAACCACGGCCTCAAGGACGCTCTGGACAACGAGCTTATCGAGCGTTGCCGCCCGGCGCTCGAGAACGGCGAGCCCGTGCGTTTCACGCAGTCCATCCGCAACGTCAACCGGACGGTCGGCGGAATGCTCTCCGGCGAGGTCGCGCGGCGCTACGGGCACACGGGGCTTGCGGACGGCGCGATCCGTATAGACTTCGAGGGGGTGGCCGGGCAGTCGTTCGGGGCGTGGCTCGCCAGGGGCATGCACTTCAACCTTACGGGGACGACGAACGACTACATCGGCAAGGGGCTCTCGGGTGGCAGGCTCGTCGTGGCGCCGCCTGAGGACGTGGGCTATGTTCCCGAGGAGTCCATCGTGGTCGGCAACGTGGCGCTTTACGGGGCGACGGAGGGCGAGGCTTACTTCCGCGGCATCGCAGGCGAGCGCTTCGCGGTCCGCAACTCCGGGGCGACGGCGGTCGTTGAGGGGGTCGGGGACCACGGGTGCGAGTACATGACCGGTGGGATCGTGGTGGTGCTCGGCGAGACCGGGCGCAACTTCGCGGCCGGGATGAGCGGGGGCGTGGCTTATGTCCTCGACGCCGAGGACAAGTTCCGCGAGCTCTACAACCCCGAGATGGTCGGGCTCGAAACCGTCGAGTCGGAGGAGGATTCTGCTCTCCTCAAGGGGCTCGTCGAGAAGCATCTCGAATCTACCGGTAGCACGGTGGCGAAGGGGCTGCTCGATGATTGGCAAGGGGCGCTGAGTAAGTTTAAGAAGGTTATGCCGAACGATCTGAAGCGGGTCCTCCAGGAACGCCAGGAAGCAGAGTTGGAGGTGGTGAAGTAGTGGGGGATCCAAAGGGTTTCTTGAAGATAGGGCGTAAGCCCACCCCAAAGCGTAACGTCGTCGAGCGGATACAGGACTACCGCTACGTCTACGATCCGATGCCCACCGAGGAGCTCCAGGAGCAGGCCTCGCGGTGCATGGACTGCGGGATCCCGTTTTGCAACACGGGTTGCCCGGTGAACAACCTTATCCCGGACTGGAACGATCTCGTGTACCGGGACAGTTGGCGACGGGCCATAGACCGGCTGCACCTGACGAACAACTTCCCCGAGTTCACGGGGATGCTCTGCCCGGCGCCGTGCGAGTCGGCGTGCGTGCTCGCGATCAACGACAAGTCCGTGACGATCAAGGAGATAGAGCTCTCCATCATCAACCGGGCGTTCGACGAGGGCTGGGTCAAGGCTTCTCCACCGCCTCCCGAGGCGCGGACGGGCAAGCAGGTCGCGATCGTTGGATCGGGTCCGGCGGGGCTGGCCGCGGCCCAGCAGCTTAACCGGGCAGGGCACTCCGTCACCGTCTTCGAGAAGGATGACAAGATCGGCGGCCTGCTGCGCTACGGCATCCCCGACTACAAGATCGAGAAGTGGGTGGTGGACCGCAGGATCGCCATAATGGAAGAGGAAGGGATCGAGTTCCGGACAAACTGCCATGTCGGCCACGACCCGACGACGGAGGAGCTTAAGGTGGACTTCGACGCCGTCGTGCTCGCCGTCGGGGCGCTTCAGGGACGCGACCTCGACGTTCCGGGACGGGAGCTCGGCGGTATCCACCTCGCGATGGACTACCTCACCCAGCAGAATCGCAGGGTCGCGGGGCTGCCGGTCGACGCGGATGAGGAGATCTCGGCGAAGGGCAAGAACGTGGTGATCCTGGGCGGCGGCGACACGAGCGCCGACTGCCTTGGCAACTCCCACCGCGAGGGCGCGGCCTCGGTGAAGGTCCTGACCCACGGACCGAGGCCCCCCGAGAACCCGGACCAGTTGACTTGGCCGGACTGGCCCCTGATCCTGCACACTTACCCCGCCCACGAGGAGGGCGGCGAGCGTGGCTGGAGCGTCGCCGTGAAGGGCTTTTCCGGCTCGAACGGCAAGGTCGAGAGGATGCACGCGATCCAGACCGAGCGCAAGGACGGCAAGACGGTGTATATCGAGGACTCCGAGCACGAGATAGAGTGCGATCTCGTCCTGCTCGCTATCGGCTTTACCGGCCCGGTGCGGGACACGTTCATGGAGGACCTGGCCCTCGGCCAGAACGAGCGCGGTGCTATCCCGACGGCGAACGGCGGTTTCGCCACGGAGGAAGCCGGCCTCTTCGTCGCCGGTGACGCGAAGAGGGGGGCCTCCCTTATAGTCTGGGCCATCGCCGAGGGGCGCAAGGCGGCCAAAGAGGCCGACGAGTACCTCATGGGCCGCAGCATGCTCCCCGGTTAGGTGATTTCGGAGACAGGCCTGAGAGCCGGTGCCGACGGCACCGGCTCTCGTTACACTCGCTTCGGCCGCGAGGAATGGGCCGAGCTTCGGGCTTCTACCCCGCTCGTTCTCGGTGAGCAGGACCTCGTGGCCCTGCGGGGGATCAACGAGAAGGTCTCGCTCGCGGAGGTCGAGGAGGTCTACCTGCCGCTCTCCAGGCTCCTGAACCTCCACGTCGGGGCTACCCAGAAGCTGCACGGCACAACCGCGGCTTTTTTGGGAAGACCGGGGCTTATCGCGCCGTACGTCATCGGCATCGCGGGTAGCGTCGCCGTCGGCAAGAGCACCACGGCCCGAATACTTCAGGCCTTGCTCTCGTACTGGCCGGATCACCCGCGGGTGGACCTGGTTACCACCGACGGCTTCCTCTACCCTAATCGGGTGCTGGAGGAGCGGGGCCTCATGGACCGCAAGGGCTTCCCGGAGAGCTACGACCTCAGGCGCCTCCTCCGGTTTGTAACGGACGTCAAGGCCGGGGTGCCCGAGGTCGCGGCCCCCGTCTACTCGCACCTCTCCTACGACGTGATCCCGGGCGAGGCACAGGTCGTGCGCTCCCCCGACGTGCTGATCCTGGAAGGTCTCAACGTCTTGCAGACCTCCGACGGACGTGGCGGGAAGCAGCCCCA
>JADDPY010000638.1 GCA_016781635.1 Rubrobacter sp. | reverse complement strand
CAGGTCTATTTCTTTTGAACTTCCCCTCTCCATGACACGAGACACGCTCATAAAACGAAGGAAGTTCTCTTCTGTACTGTTCGGCTTCTGGCGTCCGATCCGAACTTGTTAGCCTCTTGCTAGCGAAAATCCTTCCGGAATATCGGTAACCATGGCGGACGTAAGGTCAGCAACCGACCTTACGTCCGCCATGTGGCATGTCTCCACCGGAGTGTGGGCGTAACGGATGGGGAAACTCAAGTCCAGCGTAGGTACGCCCCTCGACTCGTATTGCATGTACGAAGCATCGGTCAGGCCACCTTGCAGAGTACCGTAGGAGAAAGGGATGCCTCGCGACAAAGCTACGGAAGCGGCGTACTTACGGAGTTTCGGGTTGGGTATAACGCCGTTTGAGGTGCCGCGAGTGAACCTGGTGATCACGGCACCGCCACCCAACGACACGTCGCCCAGATATCGGCTTTCGGGCGTATCGGCGGCGATGGCGATATCCAGGCAGATGACGATATCCGGATCCACCGCCCTCGCGGCGGTCACCCCGCCCCTGACGCTGAACTCCTCCTGGACGGTGGCGACGAGGGTCAGGCCGCTGCGGAACTCGGCCGAGCGCGCGCGGCGGGCAACCTCCAGCAGCAGGGCGATGCCCACGCGGTTATCTAGGGCCTTGCCCCGAATCAGGTCGCCATTGGGGATGAAGGGACCCACGTAGGTCCCGAGGCTTCCGACGTCCACCCCACGATCTCGCACCGCCTCCGCCGAGGTTTCCATTACGTCCACGTAGGCGTCGTCCACCGTAACAGCCGCCCTGGCTTCCTCGTCGCTGCTCACGTGGCGGCTCTTGACGCCCACGCAGCCTTCGACCAACGATCCGTCCTCCGCGAGGAATACGAGCCTTTGTCCGCCTATGACGAGGTCGTTGATTCCGCCGACGCGGTGCACCTTGAGGTACCCGTCCGGCTCGACCTTGTGCACCACGAAGCCGATCTCGTCGAGGTGCGCGCTGACCATCATCTTCGGCCACCCAGGGTCCGGCTCCTTCACCTGCACCACAACGTTCCCTAAGGGATCGACCGAACTCTCGTAGCCCAGCGCTTTCGTGTGTTCGCGGAAGGCTCGTATAGCGACATCCTCGGCACCGGAGGGCCCGACGAGCTGGCTGAAAAACTCTATGTCCTCGATCAAGCTAACCCTTTCCTAGCGTCCCCGCGAGCGCGGATCCGCGATGTCGCGTATGGCGTCGCCCAGCAGGTTGAAGGCCAGGACGACGAGCGCGATGGCGAGGCCCGGGAACACGGACATCCACGGGGCCGTGGAGAGGTACGCCCGCGCCGTGCTCAGCATCGATCCCCACTCCGGCGCGGGCGGCTGGGCGCCCAGGCCAACGTAGCTGAGGCCCGCGGCTATCAAGATGGCGGTGCCAACGTTGACCGTCGAGAGGACGATGATGGGCGAGAGGACGTTGGGCAAAACGTGCCTCACTATGATGCGCAGGTTGCCGACGCCCGTGGCGTGCGCCGCCTCGATGTAGTCGCTTCCAACGACGGAGAGGACCGAAGACCTCACGGTCCTAGCGTACACGGGGATCACCGCAAGACCGATGGCCACCATAGTGTTGTTCAGGCTGGGTCCCAAGATCGCCACTATGGCGATGGCCAGAAGGATCTCGGGGAAGGCCAGCATCACGTCCATGACCCTCATCACGGCGTTGTCCACGAAACCGCCGAAGTACCCAACGAGGAGCCCTATAGCCGTCCCCACGACGAGCGCTATGCCCACGGCTATCACGCCGACCTGCACGGAAATCCTGGTGCCGTACACCACCCGGCTGAAGACGTCCCGCCCTAGTTCGTCGGTGCCGAACAGGAAACGCAGAGAAGGCGGCTGCAGCGACGCCCCGGGGAAGGTGGCGGTTGGCGAGTGGGGGGCCACGATAGGGGCCAGCGCCGCCACCACCAGGAGGGCCACCACGATGGCGCCCCCGACGAGCGCGTTCGGTTTGCGCAAGAGGCGGCCCAGCCAGCTCTTCCTGCGGAACTCCTGCTGCCCCGAGGGCACTTCGCGGGCCCGAAGGGTTTGCTCGCTCATCCGAGGGATATCCTGGGGTCGAGCACCGAGTAGAGGATGTCAACGAGCAGGTTGACCAGCACGAACACGATCCCCGCGAGCAACACTATGGCCTGCACAACGGGGAAGTCCCTGGCGAGGATCGCATCGACGGCAAGGCTTCCAAGGCCCGGCCGGGCGAAGACCGACTCGACGATGACGGATCCGCCGAGGAGAGCGCCAAACTGCAGGCCCATGATTGTGAGCACCGGTATGAAGGCGTTCTGCAGAGCGTGCTTGTAGACGACGAGGTCCTCGGGAAGGCCCTTCGAGCGGGCGGTGCGGACGTAGTCTTGGCCCAAAACCTCGAGCATGCTAGACCTCGTGAGGCGCGCCAGCACCGCCGCAGCCGGCAAGGCGAGCGTGACGGCGGGTAGTATCAGGGCCCGCGGTCCGCCGTCACCGGACACGGGTAACCACCCGAGCTTGAGGCCGAAGAGGTAGATCAGGAGCAGCCCGGACCAGAAGGTGGGCAGGGCAAGGCCCGCAAGGGACACGGCCATCGTGCCGAAGTCGGCGGTCGCGGACCTGCTCGTCGCGGCTATGACGCCCATGAGGACTCCCAGGGTCACGGCGATCGCCATCGCGGCGAGCGCCAGCTCCACCGTGGGGGCCGTGCGGCCGCTTATCTCCCCGAGCACCGGCTGGCCGCTGCGTATGGACTCCCCAAAGTCGCCCCGGATCGCCCGGGAGACGTAGTCGAGGTACTGGACGGGGAGAGGCTCGTCGAGCCCCAACTCCCCCCGCAGCCGGGCGACGTCGGCGGGCGTGGCCCGCTCGCCGAGCATTATCGCGACGGGGTCACCGGGCACGAGGTGGACCATGCTGAAGGCGGCGAGCGAGACCCCGAAGACCACGAAGACCGAGGAGACAAGGCGGCGCGCCAGAAACTGGAACAAGCCCTACTCCTCCGCCAGGCGGGCGTCGATGAGGGAGAGGTAACCCTCCGTGCTGATCTCCGCGCCCTCGACCTGCTGGCTCGTCGCGATGTACTCCTCGTTGTTCCAGAGGGGCACCCAGACAGACTCGTCCACGAGGTACCTCTGTATGTCCTGGTAGGTCTCCTCTTGGGCGTCCTCCTCGATCGTCGTCCTGGACTTCTCGAGCATGGCGTCCAGCTTGGGGTCGTCGATGTGGCTGAGATTCAAACCCTCCCCGATGTTCGCGGAATGGAACCAGAGGTAGAGGATGTCGGGGTTCGTGTAGGTGTAGCCCATCAGCTCGGCCTGGTGCTCCCCGGCCTTGGCCTTCTCGAGGAGCGTCCCGAACTCGAAGCTCTGTATCTCCATCCCGATGCCTATGTCCTTCAACTGCTGCTGCACCAGCTGGGCGGACTGCGTCCAGGTGTCCTCGGGTTGGACGAAGAGCGTAAACTCGAAGGGCTCGCCGTCCTTGCTCAGCGTCCCGTCCGGCCCCGGCTCGTAGCCGGCCTCGGAGAGCAGGCTCTTGGCCTTCTCCGGATCGTAGGAGGGCGCGTAGTCGCACACACCCTGCCAGTAGCCTTCTATGGAGGGCGGGAGCGGGCCGCAGGCGGGCTGTCCGAGGCCCCTGAGGGCGGCCTCGACTATGGCGTCCTTGTCGATGGCGTAGTTCATGGCCTCGCGCACGACCGGATCGTCGAAGGGCTCCTTGTTCACGTTGAACTCCATGAAGAGGCCCACGCCGGTGCGCAGGTAGTTCTGAAGCTGAAAGTCGCCGCTCTCCTCGAGCTCCGCGACGTTCACGGGCGGCACGTCGGTCATCTGTATCTCGCCCGATTGCAGGGCGGCGATGCGGGTGGCGTTGTCCGTCATGATCCTGAAGGTGAGCGACTCTATGCGCGGCGGTCCGTCGTGGGCGAACTCGGGCCCCCACGAGTAGTCCGGGTTGCGTTCCATGCGTATCCGATCGCCGGACTTCCAGTCGGTAACCTGCCAGGGGCCGGTGAGCACCGGTGTACGCCCGAACTTCTCGCCCATCTTCTCGGCGGCCTCGGCGTCGACGATCGCCGCCCGCGGGTCGGCGATGTTGGCCTCGAAGACGGAGAAAGGTCGTTTAAGCGCTATCTCGACGGTCTTATCGGACGGAGCCCTTATCTCCTCGACCTCGGAGAACAGGCTGCCGGCCACGCCGGCCTTGGTCTTCGGGTCCATGGCGCGCTCGATGGAGGCCTTCACGGCCTCCGCGTCCACTGGATCCCCGTTGTGGAACTTCACACCGTCCTTCAGTTCGAAAGTCCACTTGGTGCCGTCCTCGGACTCTTCCCAGGACTTGGCGAGGCCTGCCACGTAGTCGCCGTTGAGATCCTTCGTGATGAGGGAGTCACCCGCGTAGCGCAAAAGGGTACCGGTGACCGCGGTGTTGGTCTTCTGCGGATCCAGGGTGTCCGGCTCCTCCGTTATGCCATCTACCAGGTCACCCCCCGACTGACCCTGTTGGGATCCCGACGAGGAGCCGCCGCACCGACTAACGGCGAACACCAAGACCAAGAGTATCAGCACCGGAACTCCGATGATGACGAGTAGCCTTCTACCGGCCGCACCTACCATGAGTTTTCTTGCCTCCCAGGTACAAGGGTTTCCGAGGCTTGTGCCACGGAAAGTCTTTTACTGACCGAACCGACCACGCACATGTCCACCACCTATCTTTTGCGGATGCCAGAGTACGCGAGCATGCCACATGCGGTTCCGCGCAATGCGCTCTACTCGTCTGTTCCCCAATCCCTTCCCCACCCTTTACCCCTCGTCCGGGCACGAGTTGATGTACACTGTTCATTAACAGCGTCAATATACGCTGTGCAAGGCATGGTGTCAAACCGGCGTGCCGTTCAAGAACCGCTATCGATTAGGGAGGAACTTTGGCTGCAGTTGCGAGGAGGCCGTTGATCCGGCAGGTCGTTCTCGATGCTGCTGTGCGCCTCGCCGACGAGAGGGGTTTGGAGGGGCTCAGCATGCGCAAACTCGCCGAAGAGCTCGGGGTCAAGCCTACCGCCCTCTACAACTACGTTTCCAGCAAGGACGCCCTGCTTGATGGGATGATTGAAACCGTGATGTCGAATGCGGGTTCCCCCTCCGGGCGGGCGGGGGGCTGGGAGGACAGGATCCGCGAGCGGCTACTATGGTCCCGCGAGATCGCCCACCAACATCCCAACGTGTACAGGCTCTTTGCCACCCGCTTTACCACGCACATTCCGCAGGTACTGGCGTTGGTCGAGGACCTTCTCGACGCGCTGCACGAAGCAGGTTTGGACGCGCCGTCAGCTCTGCACGCCTATCGTACCCTTGTGAACTACACGATAGGTTATGCGTTGGCAGAGATCCGCGGCTTTAGCCTGGAATCCGAAGATCCCGATCTGCCGCCGCCTTTCAGGTCGCAGAGACCCATACCCGAGGATTTTCCAAGAGTCATCGAGCTCGCGCCGCATCTCAAGCACGTGGATCACGACGAAGAATTCGTGTTCGGCCTCGACTGCATAATCGCCGGCCTCAAAGAGAGATCCGAGCTGTGGAAAACTCGATCCGCCGAGGTCGTCGACTGACCTGAAGGGGTGATCCTGCAAGATGGCGGCACTCTGGGCATGCGAATCAGATCTCGACCCCCTTGCGTTGGTGGAGTTAGTGGACGTTAGGGAAATCGGGCTCTCCAACCGCCAACGCGGACGGCTCGGTACCAATCCTCGTGAGCCGGGGAGGTCTGTCCGCGCATCTGAGTTCTGAGGGTACATGGCCGCGATTTTCTTTGTTTGAGTGAGGAAAGGTTGTTTCGATGCAACAATTGGTGGCTTCAAGGGACATTCCCGTGTTGGCCGTGCCCGAAGGGGGAGCCGACCTGGTAACGGAGATGGTGGTAGGAGAAAGGGTAGAGGTTCATGAGATATCGGGGAACTGGCTGAAGGTCAACGTCTTGGGGCAAGAGAGCCATCTCGACGTCCGCGGGTACCCCGGATGGCTCGACGCGGACGCCCCTACCGTTCGTCAGCGGGATTGGAGCCCGAACGTGATAGTCGCTTCGCCAAACCGGGCCGGACTTCCCCTGGGGGCTCGGCTCGAACGGAGAAACGGCGGGGTCTTTCTTCCCAGCGGTGAGAAGGTCGAGATCGAAGACCACGCGGTCATCTCCGAGGGAGGGAGCGTCCGAAGATCGGTCATAGAGACGGCCGAACTGTTCCTGGGCTTGCCGTACAGGTGGGGCGGTACCGATTCGGCGCAAGGGACGGATTGTTCGGGGATGGTGTTCAGGGTGCTGCAGGCTCATGGGATACTCGTGCCTCGAGACGCCGACGATCAGTACGACAAAGCGCCCTTCAAGAGGGAGGAGAGCTGGGAGATGGCCTCACTGGGAGATCTGATCTTCTTCGGCGAAGGCTCGATCACGCACGTCGGTATCTATCTAGGAGACGGTTCTTACATCTCCGAGCATGGGGATGGGGGAACGGTGATTCGCGGTGTTGCAGAAGACCCTTACTGGGGATTCGCCCGGTACTGAGCGACGACGAACGGAACCACCAGCATGCCGAACACGCTCAATCCCGGGCCCCGGAGCGTACACTAGTGCAAGCCAAAAAGTTGGCCGCGCTCAAAGCGGCGCTCGAGGCCGACAAGGACGCGTGCGGCGTCCGCCTCGGGGTCGCCGCAGAAGGGCTCGAAGGTCCCTTCGCCGGGTGCAGGGTGAGCGTGAACGAGGAGTTGGTCTTCGAGAGCGCCAGCCTCATCAAAGTGCTGATCCTCGTGGGGGTCCTCCGTCGGGCGGACTCCGGCGAGATCTCTATGGCGGAGAGAATCGAAGTCAGGAGCGAAGACGTCGTCGATTACTCGGAGATGGTCCGAGAGGGGACCGTCCGCGGCGGCTTTACCGTGGAGCAGTTGGCCGAAGGCATGATAACCGTCAGCGACAATACGGCGACCAACTCGCTGATCGACCTGGTCGGGATGAAAAACGTCAATGCCTTGTCCCGGAATCTATGCCTGACCCGTACCCACCTGGGGCGAAAGATGATGGACTTCCGGTCCCGATCCGTGGGCGTCCATAACCTGACGTCAGCCGCAGACATGGTCGCCCTGTTGGCGGCCATCTGGAGGGGCAGGGTTCTCTCGGCCCGCTCCAGAGAGTTGGCGTTGGGCATCTTAGAGAGACAAAGATTCAACACGAACATCCCCGCCGCCCTCCCGCCCGGCAGGCGGGTGGCCCATAAGACAGGAGAGCTAGGGGACATCGAGCACGACGCAGGCATAGTGATACTGCCCCGCAAAACCTTCGCGCTGGCTATCCTGACCCGGGGGTCCGCGGAGGCCAGGGCACATGCCTTTCGACGGGTGGCCGCTTCGGTTTATGAGACCTTCTCTGACGGCTGAGGCACCCAGCACGCTCATAGTAATTAGAACAGACCTGCGTTGTCACCGTTCGCTCGTGAATAGCCAACCTACCTGCGAGGGTCGGCGTGTCTCGTCACTAAGGTGCGGTGAACCGACAAGCGCATAGGACGCAACCGAAGATGGGGAGGACAGTGTGAAGACAAGAGTGAAAGTGATCACGATCCGTACGAGGCGCACCTTCGCTATCGCCCGCAGCTCGACGGACGCCTTCGAGCGCGTGATCTTCGAGGTCGAGGGGGACGGCTCCGTAGGCCGCGGCGAGGCCGCGCCCACCCGCTACTACGGCCAGGACGCGGAGGGCGTGGCAGAATCGTTAGAGGGCGCGGAGATCCGGGACGCCTGGGACATAGAGGGAACGCTTGCGCGGAACGATAACCTGCCCCCGACGGCGCTCGCCGCCCTCGACGCCGCGCTCCATGATCTGGCCGCGAAGAGGCTCGGCGTGCCCGTCTACCGGCTACTCGGCCTCGCCCGTCCCGAGCCGACGAGCGCGTACACGTTGCCCATAGCGGAGCCCGAGGCCACCGTCGAGGAGGCGAGAAGGCTCTCCTCCTACCCGATCCTGAAGATGAAGGTCGGTGGCTGGGCGGACATAGGAACGGTCCGGGAGGTGGTGGGGCTCTCAGAAGCGGAGATCTGGGTGGACGCCAACGAGGCCTTCTCGCCCGACGAAGCCCCGGAGGCCGCGGCAGAGCTGAGGAGGATGGGCGTCCGCATGATCGAGCAGCCCGTCCCAGCCTCGGCCGGTCCCGAAGCCCTCCGCGAAGCGACCGGGGCGGCCTGGCCGGTGCCCGTGATCGCCGACGAGAGCGCCGTCGTCGCCCGCGACGTGCCCCGACTCGCCGGTTCCGTCTCCGGGGTCAACGTCAAGCTCGCCAAGTGCGGCGGCATCAGGGGGGCGCTCGAGATGGTCCACGCGGCCCGCGCGCACGGGATGAGGCTCATGCTCGGCTGCATGGTCGAGACCTCGCTTGGCATTGCGGCGGCGGCCCACGTCTCCGGCCTCTTCGACTTCGTGGACCTCGACGGCGCGATGCTCCTCGCCGACGATCCCTACTTGGGACCCACCTACGATAACGGGCGGATCCTCCTCTCGGAGAAGACCGGCCTCGGG
>JADDPY010000466.1 GCA_016781635.1 Rubrobacter sp. | reverse complement strand
GAGCTTTCTAGAACAGTTCACGACCGAGGATTACCAGAGCATTTTCAAACATATGCGTTCATACGCCCGGGCCTACCCGAACTATATCTTCGCGCTGACGATGGGCACCGGCAAAACGATCTTGATGGCGACGTGCATCTTTTATGAATTTATTCTGGCCAACAAGTTTCCGAAGGATGAGCGGTACTGCCATAATACGCTGGTGTTTGCGCCGGATACGACGGTGCTGGAAGCGCTACGGGAGATCCAGACCTTTGATAAGGCGCTGGTGATACCCCCGGAATATGTAAGCTGGGTCGAAGCAAATATTCGCTTTCACTTTCTGGATGAGGCTGGGATGACGCTGAACGTGCTGGATAAGTCACGTTTCAACCTGATCATCTCGAATACGCAGAAGATCATCCTGAAAAAGCAGCACAAGGAAAAGACGCCGTTCGATAAGTTGATGGAGAGCGGCAAGCCGACGTATGACAGCGGCTCGGTGTATGACGAGTATAGTGACCTGTACGACCTCGCGCCCGAAGATGAGGGCCAGCTTTCGACGAATCAGCGCTTCGAAAAATTGCGGCGGCTCGGCCAACTGGGAATTTACGTGGACGAGGCCCACCACGCGTTTGGGAGTGTGCTTGCCCAGGATATGGGCCTAAAACAATCGAAGACGAGCCTGCGGGTAACGATCGATGAGTTGGCGACGAGCCTCAAGAACGCGGGCACCCAGGTAGTGGGCTGCTTCAACTACACAGGCACGCCCTATGTGGAAGATCAGATTTTGCCGGAAGTGGTGTATGCATTCGGGTTGCAAGATGCGATTAACAAGGGCTTTCTTAAGAAGGTGAGGCTGCACGGATACACCAATCCGAAGACGTCTGAGTTTGTGCGGCTAGCGATTGATGATTTCGTGAAGCATATTCCGCTGGATGGGCGGTATGAGGGGCTACTGCGCAAGATGGCATTCTTTGCGGCGACGATCGAAGAGGTGGAGAAGGAGCTACGGCCAGCGGTGGAAGCGGCGCTGATACGACACGGGATCGCGACCGACAAGATCCTTGTGAACGTGGGTAATGCGAAGCTGACTTCAAGTGAGGATATTCGGGAGTTTAACCGGCTGGATACGCCCGGCTCGAACAAGCAGTTTATTTTGCTGGTGAATAAGGGACGTGAGGGCTGGAACTGCCGATCGCTGTTTGCGGTGGCGCTGTATCGCAAGCCGAAGTCGAAGATTTTCGTGCTGCAAGCGACAATGCGCTGCTTACGGGCGATTGGCCAGGCGCAGCATACGGGGCAGGTGCATTTGAGCGCTGAGAACCTGGACATTCTGGAAGATGAATTGCAACAGAACTTCCGAGTGTCGATCGAGCAGCTTGAAAAGAGTGGCCTCGAGCGCGAAATTGTGCAGATGCACGTCAAGTTACCAGTTGAAAAGATTAAGCTCAAACGAGTACGGCACCTGTTTCAGATGCAGAAGAAGACACCCGTGGCTGGGTTTAGCTTGGAACTGGAGCGTGTGCCGAAGGATCAGTACCGGTTGATTCATACGGAGCATGATGGACTGACGCAGAATAAGAAGCTGGTAGTGCGGGAGGATCTGTCGTATTTGCGCGATCAGCGGGTGTTTAGCGAGCTGATGCTGGTGGCGGAAGTGGCACGGTATCTGAATTTGCCGTGTTTAGAGATTGAGGCGCTGCTGGCGAAAACGGCAGAAGGTACGGCAGCAATTGTGTCCACAGTAAACGAGTTCAACGAAATACTGTATGACTGGGTAATTCCGCGCCTGTTTGGGGAACTGTACAAGATCGAGGAGTTTGAGAAACAGGAAGAATATGATGTTGAGCTAGTGAAGGTGCCGGAGCAGGGCTTCTACCAGATGAGTGCGAAACCATCAATGGTAGTGCGCGAGCCCACGGCGGGGGAATATGCAGCCAAGAGTTTTCATCTGGATGCATACTGCTTTGATTCGAATCCGGAGCGCGAGCTATTCTGGAGGTT
>JADDPY010000068.1 GCA_016781635.1 Rubrobacter sp. | reverse complement strand
ATCGTCATGCACGGCAACATGGTGATGAAGGGCTACCTGGACAACGAAGAGGCGACGGAAGAAGCCTTCAAAGGCGGCTGGTACCACTCCGGCGACGTCGCGGTCTGGCACCCGGACGGCTACGTGGAGATAAGGGACCGCTCCAAGGACGTCATCATCTCCGGCGGCGAGAACATCTCGACCATCGAAATAGAGCAGGCCATAGATAAGCACCCGGCGGTGATGGAGTCGGCAGTGGTCGCCATCCCGGACGAGAAGTGGGGCGAGCGCCCCAAGGCCTTCGTCACCCTCAGACAGGGCCAGGAGACGACGGAAGAAGAACTCATAAACTTCGTCAAGGAGCGCATTGCCCGCTTCAAAGCCCCCGCCGCCGTCGAGTTCGGAGACCTCCCGAAGACCGCGACCGGCAAGGTACAGAAGTTCGTCCTCCGCGACGCGGAATGGTCGGGCCGTGACAGGAAGGTGAACTAGCCACGTGCCGAAGCTTCACGTCCTCAAGGTCTTCGTCGGCGAGGACGGCGCCGGCGGCAACCCGCTCGGGGTCTTCCTGGACGGTTCCGCCGTCCCGGAGGCCGACCGGCAATCCGTCGCCGCCCGCCTAGGCTTCTCCGAGACGGTCTTCGTGGATGATGCGGTAAGCGGCAACCTACGCATCTTCACCCCGGCGGCCGAGCTTCCTTTCGCCGGTCACCCGCTCGTCGGTACCGCCTGGCTGCTCCTAAGGGAAGGCCACGACGTGCCCGCGCTTCGTCCGCCAGCCGGCGAGGTCGCGGTGCGCGTGGAGGGCTCTTGCGTTTTCGTCACCGGGCGGCCCGAGTGGTCGCCGCAGTTCGAGATCCTGCAGCTATCCTTCCCGCGGGACGTGGACGCCCTCGAAGGGCCGCCCGAGGGGAAGGAACTCGTAGGGGCATGGGCGTGGGAGGACGAGGCCGAAGGGAGGATGCGAGTGCGGGTCTTCGTTTCGGAGCTCGGGGTGGTGGAGGACGAGGCGACGGGATCTTTTGCCGCCCGGCTGTGCGCGGCGTTGGGTCGCCCCATCTCCATCCGCCAGGGGGTGGGCTCCCGCATCGTCGCCCGTCCGCTGGACGACGGAGCGGTAGAGTTTGGAGGACGGGTGGAGCCCGTCGAGGAGCGCGAGGAGCAGGCAGGCTAAGGGGTAAGGAGGTCAGCGATGATCGAAGCCGAAAAGGGTGCGTACGAGCATATCCTGTACGAGAGGGACGACAAGGTCGCACGCGTCACCATGAACCGTCCGAAAAAGCGCAATGCGCTCTCCCTCGACCATATGCGGGAGCTCACGGGCTGCTTCAGGGGCATCGGCGAGGACAAGGGTATCTCCGTCGTGGTCCTGGCCGGCGAGGGTCCGGGCTTCTGCGCCGGTCACGACCTCTCGGAGATGCTCGGCCGGGACCCGGACTTCTACCGCCACACCTTCGACGTCTGCTGCGAGCTAATGGATGCCATAAGGGAGATTCCGCAGCCCGTGATCGCACGCGTCCACGGCATCGCGACCGCCGCCGGTTGCCAGCTCGCCGCGACCTGCGACCTAGTGGTCGCCTCCGAGGAGGCGAGCTTCGCGACCCCGGGCGTCAAAATAGGCCTGTTCTGTTCCACCCCCATGGTCGCTCTGAGCCGCGCCGTCGGTCAGAAGAAGGCCATGGAGATGCTCCTCACCGGCGACCTTGTCCCTGCCGAAGAGGCACTACGCATCGGCCTCGTCAATAAGGTCGTCCCGGCTGGCGACCTCGACGGTGCGGTAGACATCCTGACCGAGAAGATCGCGGAGGCGAGCTCCCTCGTTGTCGGCGTCGGCAAGGAAGCTTTCTACAAACAATCGGAGATGCCGACGGAACAAGCCTATGCCTACACTAAAGAGGTCATGTCGTTCAACGCCACTTTCGCCGACGCCCAGGAAGGCATGTGTGCCTTTATCGAGAAGCGGAAGCCGGAGTGGCAGGGCCGTTAGCATCCGAAAGCGGATAAACAGGCCATGACGGACACAATCACCAGACCGCGGGAAGAAACGAAGCGGAAGATCGAGGGGATGCCGCCTTACAACGTCGTCCTGCTTGACGACGACGAGCACAGCT
>JADDPY010000348.1:351-2034 GCA_016781635.1 Rubrobacter sp. | reverse complement strand
TTCGGGTTATTCTCCTTCTCCTCCCCGAGCCCGGCGAGGCCGCCTCGTTCGTCGTCGAGCGAGCGGTCGACGGCGACACGATAGAGATCGACGGGGGGCTCTACGGCACCGATACCGTGCGCATGATCGGGGTAGACACCCCCGAGAGCGCGGACCCCGACCAGGGGGTCGAAGCGCTGGGCAAGGAGGCGGCGGAGTTCACCGAAACGATGCTCGAGGGCCGTACGGTCGAGCTCATCGCCGACGAGGAACCGCTCGATCGCTACGGCAGGGCGCTGGCCTACGTCCGCCTACAGGACGGCACCGTGGTCAACGCCGCCCTCCTTCGCGAAGGCCTCGCGCAAGTCGCAATCTTCCCTCCGAACACGGCCCAGGCCGACAGCTTCTACCGCTACCAGGAGGAGGCAAGAGCGGCCGGGCGGGGCATCTGGTCCCTCCCCGCCTCGGACCTGTGCCTCCTCGCGGACCGCGGGAACGGATTCGGCGAGGGCTCCCCGGCCTGCCAGGGATAACCGTCCAGTCTCATCATAGTTTGGAAAATCTCATTGTAGATTGGCATTACTTTAGAATTCGTCTCACCTAGTTTGCAAACGGCGCCGTCCTCGAGACCAGCAATCGGGGGACAACGAGGAGGTGCGCTCATGGAGAAAATGCCAAACAATGAGGCAGCATTCATAGAGGAGGAAAAACTCGGCTACCTGTTTCGAGGAAAGAACAAAGGGGGCTACTTTTTGGGACTCGGTTTCTCACAAGACTCCCCTGAGGTTCTTCGAGATGCTTTGCTCGGGCACGCCCAAGAGCATAGAGTAGAAGAAGTTATCGAGACGGAGCACGGCATAAAATACAACCTAGCGGGAGAGTTGGTCAGCCCGGACGGACGAAATCCCAGGGCGAGGACGATCTGGCAGATCGACCGGGGGGATTGGCGGCCGAGGTTGGTAACCGCCTATCCCGAATGAAAGGACGAAAGGACGCCGAAGATGATAGAACGATTTTCAACGGTGGTACTTACCGAGGATCTGCCAGAAGAGGAGCTAGTCGCTGGAGACTCCGGAACAGTGATCGACATCTACGATGGAGGCACGGCGTATGAGATCGAATTCTTTGCCCTCTCCGGAGACACCGTGGCGGTAGCCACCGTCGAATCGAGGATGGTCCGCTCTGCGACTAAAGGAGACGTTACTCACAGCAGGGTAGCCTCCCGATAGAGAAGGCCATTGGATCCTCCCATCCGCTAAAGCGGCGGGATTCCCGCTTCGTCCAGAACCGCCCCACCAACCCGAGCTAGTGGTGGGCTTACATCCTGTCCGCGGGCCGCAAGGACCATCCCGACCCCCAGTATGTTTGCAGCGGCTTCCGAATTAGGGTGGGATAAACCACTCCAAAGTAGTTGAGACGAGATGCCGCAATCGGCATAGAATCGCCGTTTCCACTTCGAGTTACGCTGAGAATCTACACCAACCTTTAGAGAACTCCCCCCGAAAGAGCCCGAAGAGGCCCGCTCAACCTCTTCGCGGCGGGCCCGGCAGCCCCTCCCTTTCCTCGTCGCTCAACGGCAGGTAAAGGTGCGCGGCGTACTCACCGAACTCCAAGAACCCTTCCGCGCCGGGCGAGCCCACGCCCTCGGCGTTCTCCCCTTGGGCGCCGAGCGCCGCGTCCTGGTGGCGCCGCTTCCACCGCGAG
>JADDPY010000348.1:0-165 GCA_016781635.1 Rubrobacter sp. | reverse complement strand
CCCATCACGGGACGCTCGTACGCCCGCCGCTGATACTCGTTCAACCCATCCTCCAACAACGAAACTTACCTCCGAGGCAACATAGCACGCAGCAAGGGGTTCGGACCAACGGATAGCACTCCGACGACGCGACCACCCCGAAAACCCGTCGACGGACCAGAAGGG
>JADDPY010000327.1:7117-8681 GCA_016781635.1 Rubrobacter sp. | reverse complement strand
GGCGATGCTGGAGGTCAGAGAGTCGGTTCGCGGCTGGACGGACGTACAGATCGTCGCCTTCCCCCAGGAGGGCATCCTCTCCTACCCGCGCGGGGCGGAGCTGATAGAGGAGGCGCTGAAGCTCGGGGCGGACGTGGTCGGCGGCATACCCCACTACGAGCACACCCGGGAGATGGGTGCCGAGTCCGTCCGGGAAAGCTTCCGTCTCGCCGAGAAGTACGACAAGCCCGTGGACATCCACTGCGACGAGACCGACGATCCGGAATCGCGCTTCCTTGAGGTCATGGCTGCGGAGGCCATTCGGACGGGGATGGGCCCGCGCGTGACGGCGAGCCATACTACCGCCTTCGGCTCCTACGACAACGCCTACGCCTTCAAGCTTATGGGCTTCCTGACGAAAGCGGGCATCAACTTCGTGGCGAACCCGCTCATAAACATAACCCTCCAGGGGAGGTACGACTCCTACCCGAAGCGGCGCGGCATCACGCGCGTCAAGGAGCTTCTGCAGAACGGGCTGAACGTCTCCCTCGGCTACGACGACATCATGGACCCCTGGTATCCCCTCGGGACCGGCGGGATGTTGCAGCCTGCCCACATGGCCGTCCACGCGTGCCACATGACGAGCCGCGAGGAAGTCACTGCCTGCTTCGACATGGTGACGGAGAACGCCGCCCGCACCCTGGGGCTGGAGGGCTACGGTGTCGCCGAAGGCAACCCGGCCAGCTTCGTGCTCGTCGATGCGCCGGGTAAGTGGGACGCGATCCGCCGCCTGGCGACTACGACGCTGGTGGTGAGGGACGGCGAGGTAATAGCCCAGGCGCAACCGGCGGAGCACCGGCTCATGGGCGAGACGGTCACTTTCCGGAGGAAGGAGTCGGGCAAGGAGAAGCTGGAGAGCTCCGCGGGGCACGAGGAAGAGAGCGGCGAGAGAACGGAGCAGGGATGAGCGGAAGGTCGGAGGGACAGGGCCGTACCGAGCTGTCGGAGGCCGTGCACATCGAGCGCCACAACAGCATCGAGCCGGTCCCCGACGAGTACAAGGACGCTACGGCTCTGGACCAGTTCTGGATCTGGGCCGGCGCCAACATCGCCCCCATAAACTGGGTCCTGGGTGCCCTGGGGATCGTGCTGGGGCTCGGGCTCTGGGATACCGTGCTCGTCCTGGCCGTCGGTAACGCCCTCGGGGTGACGATCTTCGGATTCTTCGTCCTCATGGGGCAGAAGACCGGGGTGACGCAGATGGTCCTGGCGCGCAGCGCGTTCGGGCGCCGGGGCGCATACCTGCCGGCGCTCTTTCAGATCGTGATAGCGACCGGCTGGATCGCCGTGAACACCTGGATCATCCTGGACCTCGGCGTCGCGCTGCTGGAGATCCTCGGCCTCCCCGGCACCGCGTTCGCCAAAGTGATCCTGGTGCTCCTCATCATGGCCGCGCAGGTCGGGCTGGCGACGCTCGGCTTCTACGCCATAAGGACGTTCGAGAAGTGGACCGTGCCGGTGACGCTCGTGATCCTCGTCGCCATGTCGGTGGTCGCGTGGACGAGCGGCGACGTCCAGTGGGGCT
>JADDPY010000327.1:0-7053 GCA_016781635.1 Rubrobacter sp. | reverse complement strand
CATCGGGTGGGGGATCACCTGGCTTGCCTACGCCTCGGACTACTCGCGCTTCGTGCCGCGGACGGTGCCCCGCAAGAAGCTCTTCTTTGCGGGCGCGATGGGGCAGTTCGTCCCGGTTTTGTGGCTCGGGGTTCTCGGGGCGTCCATCGCCACGACGGGGACGGGCGCCGATCCTGCCGTCATCATCGTCCAGACGTTCGGGGCTCTCGCGGTGCCGGTCCTGCTGCTCGTGGTCCACGGCCCGATCGCCACTAACATCCTGAACGTCTACTCGACCTCCGTCACGGCGCTCGCCGTCGACATCAGGGTGCCCCGGCACGTTCTCTCCATCGTCGTCGGCGTCCTCGCCACCGCATTCACGCTGTATCTGGTGTTCGCGGGTGAGATCGCCGAGCAGCTCGACTTCTGGCTCGCGAGCGTGGTTGCCTGGGTCAGCCCGTGGGCGGCGATTATGCTCGTGCATTTCTATGTGATCCGACGCGAGAACATAGACATCGAAGCGCTCTACCAGTCACCGAAGGAGTCGCGCGTCGGAGACGTCAACTGGGCCGCGATGGTCTCCCTCCTCGTCGGTCTCGTCATGACGTGGATGTTTCTGTACGGGCTCGTCGCCCCGCTCCAGGGGCCGATAGCCCGAGCGCTCAACGGCCTCGACCTCTCGTGGCTGGCCGGGATGCTTACGGCCGGAATCCTCTACTACAGCTTCTACAAGCTCGGCTTCGTGGACCGACGGAGCGGCGCCCGCGGAGGGATCGAAGAGTCTCCGGCGGGTGAGCACAGGACCGGGGCATAAACGGACCCCTCCACCGGGGCACCGTACCCTCACCCGCCTCTCCGCGACAGGTCCCGTGCCCTACGTCTGCTCCGGTCCGCGATCGCGCCGGGCGACGAACTGACCCCGGACGAATCCGTTGCGGGACGTCTCGGGGGCTACGGGGACCTCTCGATGCTTGCAGGACATCGGCGTCGATCTGCCCGGTTCGGACCGGGGATGACGGTTTACAGGCGGCTTGACGCAAGAATACACGGTGCCCACACTGCAAGTATTACGCCGTGATCTCCCGGCACCGGGGATGTAAGTAAGGGAGGAGTCGGATGAGCAAGATACTTTTCACCGGCGGTAGGATCGTCACCGCCGACGGCAGTTTCGAGGCCGACGTCCTCGTCGAGGACGAGAAGATAGCCGCCGTCGGCACGGACCTCCCGTCCGACGGTGCGCAGATGGTGCATGCCTCCGGCAAGCTCGTCATGCCGGGCTTCATAGACGCCCACACCCACATGGCGATGCCCTTCGGCGGGACGGTGACGACGGACGATTGGGCCACGGGAACGGCCGCCGCCGCGGCCGGCGGAACTACCACCATCATCGACTTCTCCCTCCAGGAGGAAGGCGGAACACTCGCCCAGGCCATCGATACCTGGCAGGAAGAGGCTCGTGGTAAGGCGCTCATAGACTATGGCCTCCATGTCGCCATCGCCGACCTCCGGGAGGACATAAAGCCCGAGCTCGCGACGCTGCGCGAGAAGGGCGTCGCCTCCGTCAAGATCTTTATGGCCTACAAGGGCACCCCCCTCTACACCGAGGATGACGACCTCTTCGAGGTGCTCCAACTCTCCAAAGAAGCTGGCGTACTCGTCATGGTCCACGCCGAGAACGGCGACGTCGTGGCGAAGCTACAGGAGCAAGCCCTCGCTCGCGGCGACACGGCGCCTCACTTCCACGCCCTCACCCGTCCGCCGGAGGTCGAGGCCGAGGCGACGGCGCGGGCCATACGGCTCGCCGAAGTCGCGCAAGCCCCCATCCTCGTCGTCCACGTCTCGTGCGCGCCGGCGCTCGAGGAGATCCACCGGGCCCACGAGCGCGGCCAGACCGTCTACGCCGAGACGTGCCCTCAATACTTCGCCTTTTCGTACGAAGATTTGGCGCGCGAAGGCTTCGAGGGCGCAAAGTACGTCTGCTCTCCGCCGCTTCGCGACCCGTCCAACCGCCCGGCGCTGTGGAACGGGCTGAAGTTCGGTGACCTCCAGATCTTCGGCTCCGACCACTGCGCCTTTAATTACGAGGGGCAGAAGGAGATGGGGCGCGACGACTTCACCAAGATCCCCAACGGCATCCCCGGCGCCGAAGAGAGGGCGCAGGTTTTGTGGACGCTCGGGGTGCGCGAGGGACGCCTCTCCGAGAACCAGTTTGTCGCCGTCCTCTCGACAAACCAGGCCCGCATCTACGGCACCCACCCGCAGAAGGGCGCCCTGGTCCCGGGTGCCGACGCGGACATCGTCCTGTGGGACCCGGAGCTCGCCACCACGGCGACGGCAAGTAACCGCCACGGCAACTCGGACTACACCCCGTACGAGGGGATGACCTTCACCGGTGGTCCGGCCTCGGTCTACGTGCGGGGGAGCCTCGTCTACCGGGACGGCGAGGTCGTCGGCGAGCACGGCTCGGGCCGGTTTGTAGAGCGGAGCTTCACGGCGCCCGACCTGTCGGTACGCGTATGAACCACGACGAGTTGAGGGCGCGGCACGACGCCGTGATGCCCGGCTGGATGCCGCTCTACTACGAGAAGCCCATCGGCATCGAGCGCGGCGAGGGGTTCAAGGTCCGGGACTACGAGGGGAACGAGTACCTCGACTTCTTCGGTGGGATCGTGACCGCGATCAGCGGCCATGCCGTACCCGAGATCACCGAGGCCATAAAGGGCCAGGTCGACAAGGTCCTTCACACCTCGACGCTGTACCTCATCGAGAACCAGATCAAGCTGGCGGAGAAGCTGATCGAACGGGCGCCCATCTCCGGCGACAAGAAGATCTTCTTCGTCGGCAGCGGGACGGAAGCGAACGAGGCCGCGCTCCTCTTCGCCACCCGGTATCGCAACTCGAGCGAGGTCATAGCGCTCCGCTCCTCCTACCACGGCCGCTCCTTCGCGACGATGGGGATCACCGGCCAGAGCCAGTGGAGCCCGACGAGCCGCTCCGGCCTCGACGTCTCCTACGCGCCGAACCCGTACCGTATGCGCTGCCCGTTCTGCAGCACGGAGCCCAGGTGCAACCTTCAGTGCGCCGACGATCTCCGCGCCATCGTCGGCGAGGAGACGACCGGACACGTCGCGGCGTACATCGCCGAGCCGATACAGGGGGTCGGCGGCTTTATCGAGGCGCCGCCCGGCTACTTCGAGCGGGTCAAGGAGATCCTGGACGAGACCGGCATCCTGTTTATCGTGGACGAGGTCCAGACCGGCTTCGGGCGCACGGGGAGCCACTTCTGGGGGATCGAGGCCTTCGACGTCGAGCCGGACCTCGTCGTGATGGCGAAGGGCCTCGGCAACGGCCTCGCCATCGGCGCCGTAATGGGCCGCGCCGAGGTGGTGGAGTCCGTCTCCCCGAACCTCCACCTCTCGACCTTCGGGGGCAACCCGATCTCCTCGACGGGGGCGCTCGCCAACCTGAACTACATCCTCGACAACAACCTCCAAGGAAACGCCCACGAGGTTGGGACGTACCTCAAGGACCGCCTGCTGAAGATGGCCGACGTTCACCCGGCGATCGGCGAGGTCCGCGGCCGGGGCCTGATGCTCGCGCTGGAGATTGTCGGACCCGGGACCGCGCCCGACCCCGCGGCGGCCAACCGTTTCCTGGAGGCATGCCGGAGACGGGGCCTGCTCGTCGGCAAGGGCGGCCTGAAGGCGAACACCATACGCATCTCACCGCCCCTGACGATCATGCGGGAGGCCGCACACGAGGCGGCCGGGATCATGGAGGAGGCGCTCGCCGAGATCGGGGCGAGGGAAGGGGTGAGCCCATGAAGCAAACAGAAGGTGTGGACGCCCGCCGGGCCGTCGAGGAGTTGAAGGAGCTCGCGGCGCTCACCGGCGGCCCCGGCGGCGCCCGGCGCGTGTGCTGGACGGACGAGTGGGCGAAGGCGCGCGGTTGGCTGCGGGAGAAGCTCGCGGAGATCGAGGGCGTCGAGGTCGAGACGGACGAGGCCGGCAACCTCTGGGCGACCGCACCGGGTGATTCCGAAGAGGCCGTCCTTCTAGGCGGACACATCGACTCCGTCCCGAACGGCGGCTGGCTCGACGGGGCGCTCAACACGGTGGCAGCTCTGGAGGTGTTACGCGTCCTCGCCCCCCAGAAGCGCCCCGTAACCCTACGCCTCGTGGACTGGGCCGACGAGGAGGGCGCCCGCTTCGGCCGGAGCCTCTTCGGTTCGGGCGCCGCCGCCGGCACCCTGAAGCCCGACGACGTGCGCGGCCTCAAAGACGCATCCGGGATCTCCCTCCCCGACGCCCTCGCCGAGCACGGCGTCGACCTCGACCGGGTCAACGAGGCCGGCAAGCAGCTGGAGAACGCCCTCGCTTACCTGGAGCTGCACATAGAGCAGGGCCCCGTGCTGGAGCGGCTGAACCTGCCGCTCGGCGCCGTGCTCGGCACGTTCGGGGTGGAGCGCCACGCGGTCCGCTTCACCGGGCAACACGCCCACTCCGGCTCGACCCCGATGGACGTCCGGCGCGACGCGTTTATCGCGGCGGCGAGATCTGCGGTCGCGTTCCGCGACGACGCGGCGCGGCGTGACGACGTGCGAGGAACCACCGGCTTCGTGAACGTCAGCCCCGGCATAGTTACGGCGTTCAACGGCTGGGCGGAGCTCTCCCTCGACCAGCGGGCCCTGGACGCGGACGTGCTCGCCGACATGCTGAAGGCGGCGAAGGAGACGAGCGAGGGGATCGCCTCCGAGGAAGGCGTCTCGGTCGAGTGGGAGAAGCTCTGGGACATAGAGCCCATCCCCTTCGACGAAGGGTTGATAGGTTTCGCCGAGGAGGCGATAGAGGAGGTCGCCGGCAGGTCGCACCGGCTGCCGAGCGGTCCCTTGCACGACGCGGCGGAGATGGCGCGGCTCATGCCGACGGTGATGCTCTTCGTGAAGTCTTTGCGCGGATTGAGCCACAACAAGGAAGAGGACACGCCCGAGGAAGACCTGGAGCTCTCCGTACGTGCGCTCCACCGGCTCGCGCTCCGCACGATCGACTGGGCGGCCAGCAGGACCTAGAGCGGCAACCGAGGAAGGTGAAGCCATGGAGCGAGGAGACGAGTTCAGGGATCTCGCGGTGAGGGATGCGTCGGAGTTGGCGCGCACAAAGAGACCGGGGTGATGTCCTCGAAGCTGTACAACGAGGACCTGGCGCCGACCGGCCCCGAGCAGCGGACCTGGACCACGTACAACTTAGCGGCGCTCTGGGTAGGCATGGCGATCGTTATAACCACTTACACCCTGGACTCCGGGCTCATGGTCGCCGGGATAAGCTGGTGGCAAGCTCTGCTCACGATCTCCCTGGGGAACGTCATCGTCTTGATCCCCATGATCCTCAACGCCCACGCCGGCACCAAGTACGGCGTCCTGTTCCCGGTCTTCGTCCGCTCGTCGTTCGGGGTCAAGGGGGCGAACGTGGCGGCGATGGCCCGGGCGCTGGTCCGACGTCAAGTACACTCCTACTCCAACGGCTACAACTGGAAGGCCATCGGTGCCGTTCTCGTCGGCGTGGTCCCGGTCGTCCCCGGCTTCCTCAAGGCCGCCACCCCCGGCGGGATAGTAGAAAACCCGAGGTTCATAGACAGCTTCTACACCTACGGCCTCTTCTTTACTTTTGGGGTTGCGGCCGTGGCGTACCTGTTGATGAGCTTGCTGCCGGGGAGGTCCAGCGTAAGGCAGAACCCGGACGTGCGCGCCTGGGAGTCCATGGGCGGAGGACCGCCCGCGTAAGAGTGACCCGGCCCGGGAGAGGAGACCAACAATGGACTTCGGAGTGACCTTGCAGACCAACCCGCCGGCGTGGCGCGTGGTGGAACTGACAAAGAGAGCGGAATCCTTCGGCTTCACGCATGCCTGGACCTTCGACTCGCACATCCTGTGGCAGGAGCCCTACGTCATCTACTCGCAGATGCTCTCTTCTACCGAGAAGATCCTGGTGGGGCCGTTCGTCACCAACCCCGCGAGCCGCGACCCGTCCGTGACGGCCTCCCTCTTCGCCACCCTCAACGACATGTTCGGTAACCGCACGATCTGCGGCATCGGTCGCGGCGACTCGGCCCAACGCGTCCTGGGCAAGAAGCCGACGACGCTCGCCGAAGTAGAGGCGGCGATGCACGTCATAAAAGAGCTCGCCGAGGGCCGCGAGATCGACGTCTCCGGCGCATCGGTCCGCATCCCATGGGTGAAGGACGGGAAGCTCGACGTGTGGATGGCCGGCTACGGCCCCAGGGCGCTCGCCCTGATCGGGCGAAAGGCCGACGGTTTCATCCTCCAACTCGCCGACCCCGTCATCCTGGAGTGGACGATGCGCCACGTCCACGACGCCGCCGTCGCGGCGGGCAGGGACCCCAAAGACGTGAAGATCTGCGTCGCCGCCCCCGCTTACGTCGGCGACGACCTCGCCCACGCGCGCGACCAGTGCCGCTGGTTCGGCGGCATGGTCGGCAACCACGTCGCCGACCTCGTCGGGCGCTACGGCGAGGGGGGAGAGGTCCCGGCCGCGCTCACGGACTACATAAAATCCCGCCAATCCTACGACTACACCCACCACGGTAAGGCCGGAAACCCCACGACAAACTTCGTCCCCGACGCGATAGTGGACCGCTTCTGCATTCTCGGCCCCATCGAAGACCACGTAAAAAAGCTGACCGAGCTGAAGGATCTCGGGGTCGACCAGTTCAACGTCTACCTCATGCACGACGCGATGGAGGAGACGCTGGAGGCCTATGGTCAGGAGGTCGTGCCGGCGCTCGGCGCGAGGCCCAACGCTGCCTTGTAAGAACTAATTGTTTGCGACGGAGACGTAGTACCCATCGTCGTTTGGGGCCCCGTAAGCGTAACCTATAAATTGGGCTCCGGCCGAGGTGTTGAAGATGAGGGCGGCCCCTGAATAGGAGAACGTGCCCTTCGTGTCCGTGAACTCGACGGAGATGGCGTCGAGGTTCTTGTGTCGGGATTTGAGGTCCCGGGCGATTAGGGTGTAGCCGGCCTTGTCCCGGGCCCGGGTGTCGACGAGGAGCCTGAGG
>JADDPY010000691.1 GCA_016781635.1 Rubrobacter sp. | reverse complement strand
TTGGCTGTCACCACCGACCAGCTCATCGAGTTCGACCTACCGACTCGGCCCACAAAGCGCAGCGACTCGAGGTCGAAGGTCTTCGACGGCGAGAGCGTCGAGGTCGACGCCATCCCCGCGCCGGTCCTTCGCCAACTTGTAGCCAGTCGCATTCAAGCCCACATCGACCAGGACGCCCTCGGTCGGCTCCTCAGCATCGAGAAAGCTGAGGCGGAGACGCTGGCGAACATCGCAGTCGGCATGCGGGGTGGGAAGTGAAAGGCGCATCGCTGGCTCTTCCCTCCGATGTCGCCGCCGAGCGCGTCGTCGTCGGCTGTGCGGTCGACTCGCCCCAGGCGGCGCGACATGCCGTGGGCCTCGATCCTTCGGACTTCGTGGTCGCGCTCCATCGCCGCCTGTACACCGCTGCCCTCGCGTGTCCGCTCCCCTTTCGCTACGACGGCAGTCGCACGAAGGCGATCGCGTCGGCAGCCGACGTTCCCTTCGAAATCGTCGAGGAACTACGGAGATCCATTCCAACACTGGACGATCGGAACCGGTGGTGGTTCTGCCGAGTGCGAGAGGCGACCTTACGCCGCCGGGTGATGGCCGAGGTCGTCGATGTGCACAACGACCTCGGGTCGGGAGGAGGGCTGGACGAAGCTACGGCCAGACTTGAGCGAGCGCTCGCAGTAGCCTCCGGGAACCCGATCGGGGCTTTAGCTGGGTCGGAGGCGCTCGCACGGTGATCGAGCCACTCAGGTGGCGCGAGCCGTCGACCGAGAACTGGGACACGACGTATGAAGAGCCGCCGATGGCGGCCTACCAGGAGCCGCCGATCACCGACGAGGTGGTCGAACCGACTCCCTACGAACGGATGCTCGAGCGGCTGGTCTCGTTCGACGAGATGGAACGGCGGCCTCTTCCGGCATACCTCGTCGACGGCACCCTCGTGGAGGGATCTCTGGCAGTCATCTTCGGAAACCCGGGGGGTGGCAAGAGCTTCACTGCGCTCGACATGGCGGCCTGTGTCGCCACTGGATCCTGGTGGCACGGACGGCCGGTGAGACAGGGCCGGGTGTTGTACGTAGCGGCCGAGGGTGCCGGGGGACTGCCGAAGCGGGTGGCGGCGTGGAAGAAGGGCAACCGGATCCATCACGTCAACGACTTCGACTTTTTCCCGGGGGCACTCAACTTGTTGGACCCGGCGCAGGTTGGGGCCTTGGTCGAGCTTTGTGGAAACCGCCGCGATGCCCTGGTCGTCATCGACACGGTGGCGAGATCGATGGTGGGCGGCGACGAGAACAGCTCGAAGGACGTCGGCATGCTGGTCGCGGCAGCAGACCGGGTGCGTCGTGCGTCTGGCGGCACTGTCGGCCTTGTCCACCACAGCGGGAAGGATCTCTCCGCGGGCATGCGGGGCTCCTCTGCCCTCGAGGGGGCAGTGGATACGGCGATTGAGTGCCGAGGAGCAGAGGGCTACCTCACTCTCACCTGCAGGAAACAGAAGGATGGCCCGGATGGCTGGCGTCTCGACCTCGGTCTGGTGGTCGTCGAAGTTACCGTCAGTGGCGAGGCGACCACTTCTTGCTACGTAACGTCCGGGAAAAACGTTCGGACGGGTGTTCTCCCGGACGGTCGCAAGGCGGATGCGGCTCGGACGTTCGTCCGGACGTTCGCAGCGACCGGTGCCAGCATGAGTGAGTTCCGGGAGGTGCTGATGAGCGAGCACGAGGTCTCCCGTTCGACGGCCTACCAGCTTGTAAATGACCTGGTCAGGGAAGGAATCCTCGGCAAGGAGGGCAGTGAGGCACGGCCGCGATTGGTGCTGGTACGCCCTCAGATCCAGGACGGGACCGAGTCGTGAACGTCCGGGCCGTCGGACGTTGTCGGACGTTTCCCGGACACCTGGTCAAACGTCCGTCCGGTGGGGGGGTCTTTAGACCCCCCGGACGACGGGACGAACTCCAGCCCCGCCTGCACCCTCCTGGGTGCATCCCGGCTCGGCAAAGATGATGCGCGCGACCATCTCGGGGATGGGCCTCCC
>JADDPY010000260.1 GCA_016781635.1 Rubrobacter sp. | reverse complement strand
CTGACAGCACGGCCTGAGCTACACTTTCGCCCACGGTGGCGTGGGCTGTGGTCGGCGGGGGGGTGGTCCGATGGAGCGGGGAGATCGGCATAGTGCGAAGCTGAGGGTCGTGGACGGGATGCGCCACGGCTTGCCCTGCAGGGAGGCGCTGAAGCTAGCAGACGTGCCGCTCAGCGAGAGGACCGCCTACAGGGCGCTCCAGGTCGTAAGGGCCGTGGGCGAGGAAGGCCTCGCGGATGGGCGCCACGGGCATCCCTACAAGCTGACCGGTCAGGTACGCGAGTGGCTAGTGGAGTACTGCCGCGGTGCGCCTGGCACCTCCAGTCGGGTGGTGCAAGCGGAGATCGAGGAGCGCTTCAGGGTTGCCGTGAGCATCAGCCAGATCAACAGGGTTAGGAGGTCTCTCGGGATGAGTTCCCGAGGGGTGGGGGGAAAATCGGTCGTGTGAGGAACAGAGCTCGGTCGAGGGGGCGGGGTACCTCCTGCTGCTGGCCGCCGCGCAGGAGACGGGGCTCGTAGACGCGTTGACGGCCGCTCTGCCTAGCGGGCTCCCCGCTGACAACGGCAGGCGGCACCACAAGGACCCCGACAGCCGCAGGGCGTTGCTACTTACACTCCTGTTCCTGCCCGCCGTCGGGCTGAAGCGCACACATGACCTGCGCGGATACACCGGCGACGCCCTCGCCCTGCTCACGGGCAGGATGCGAGCCTACGGCTACCGACATACTGAGCGCTTCCTGTCCGCTGTAGCGAGGGCGGATGGTGCCGACACATTGACCGATGCGCTCGCCGAGTGGACCGCGAGGCTGTGGCGAACGGGACTGCGACCGGCCGAGGAGCCGCCTCCCGCCTACTACGTCGATGGCCATCGCAAGGCGGTGCACTCGGGAAAGCCCATCCCGCGCGCCCTGGTGTCCCGTTACGGCAAGGTGCTGGGGTGCAGAGCGCTCGTGCTCCTGCACGACGAGCATGGCCATCCCCTGCTCGCCACCACCCATCGGGGCGATACCCATCTGACGGTAGGGCTGCCTCGGATCATCGAGCGGTACGAGCGGTCGGCGGGGCGGCGGCTCGTCCAACGGGTGGTCGTCGACCGGGAGGGGATGTCGGCGGGATTCCTGGCGGGATTGGCAAAGGATGGCCGGGGTGCCACCACCATCCTGAGGAGCAATCAGTATAGCGGGATCGAGTCGTTTACCGAGGTAGGCGAGTTCGTAGCACTCTCCAGGAACCGGTGTGGCGAAGCCACGCGCGAGGTAGCTCCGGCCCGCCACAGCCTCCCCCTCCCCGACAATCCGGCTAAACGCCTCGACCTGCGGGTGGCTCTCGTGCGCGACCTGCGCCGGAGGGTTCTGTGTGCCCGGGAGGGTGAGGAGGACTCGCGGCGCGAGCCCCACGTGGACAGCCCCTCCTGGTTCGATGCTAGCTGGGTCGCCACAGCGGCACCCTCGGCCCCCACCGAGCCTGCGCTCGTGCCCATAGTCACCACGGCCACCGAGTTCGACGCTGTGGAGCTGGCCAGGGCGTACATCCATCGCTGGCCGGCTCAGGAGAACGTGATACGGGACTGGCTGCTGCCACTCGGCCTGGACACGAATCACGGCTACGCGAAGAAGCCGGTTACTAACTCTGAAGCCGAGAAGAAGCGGGCCGCCCTGGCGAAGAGACTCGGCAACGCCCGGCGGTGGGCAGAGAAGGCAAGGCTGGCGTCCCTGAGGGCGCAGAGGACCTCAGACCGGCGGTGGAAGAGGGCCAAGGCGCGCAGCCGGGAAGCGTACTCTGAGCTCAACGACCGATTGTTCGCGATGGAAGGGGAGGGTTTGTCCTCGCGCGAGTACCAGGCGCGCAAGAAGGAGTTCATCGCCACAGTGGAGGAGGAGATGGAGGGATACTGGCACAGCTACTACCGGGCGCACGACAGGTGCAGTCGGGAGTACGACAAGTGGCAGAAGTACTGCCAGGAGCAGAGGGGACTCCTGCGCGAGCTGGAGGACCTGAAGGCAAACGAGAGACAAATGTATGAGTTGGATGATAGGAAGGACCAAGTGATGACCACGCTCAAGCTGGCGCTGGTCAACCTCGCCATGTGGGTACGGGACAAGTTCTTCCCG
>JADDPY010000160.1 GCA_016781635.1 Rubrobacter sp. | reverse complement strand
GCCACGGCCTACTTCAAGTTCCGCGCGGCTTTGGGCCCCGCCGAGGCCGAGGTCGAGGAGCTGATGATGACCGAGCTCACCGAGGGCATCGGGGATTCCGGCATCAAAGCAGGCGTCATCAAGCTCGCCACGAGCAAGGGCGTCATCACGAACTACGAGAGGATGTTCTTCCTCGCGGGGGCAAGGGCGCAACAAGCGACCGGCGTCCCGATCATCACGCACACGCAGGAGGGGACGATGGGTCCCGAGCAGGCCGCCCTCCTCGTCGAGGCCGGGGTGGACCCGGCCCGGGTCGTGATCGGTCACATGGACGGCAACACCGACGTCGCCTACCACATGGCGACGCTCGCTCACGGCGTCAACGTGGGCTTCGACCGCTTCGGCATTCAGGTCCTCGTCGGCGCCCCGATGGACGCCGCGCGCGAGGCGACGCTGATAGGCCTCCTCGGGATGGGGTATGGTGAGCGCATCATGCTCTCCCACGACACCGTCAACATCTGGATGGGCCGCCCGCTCGTCATGTCCGACGAGATCGCCGGGCTCCTGAAGAACTGGCACATAACCCACGTCTTCGAGAACGTCGTCCCGGTCTTGAAGGGTGCCGGCGTAAGCGACGAGCGCATAGATGCCATCTTCACGGAGAACCCGCGGAGGCTCTTCGATCCGTCGGCGGCCCCGTCGGGGGTAGGCCAACAGGCGGCGGGGGCGGTCGGCTCCTGACGCAGAATCCACGAGAAGATCCGATCCACCTCGTCCTGCTCGGCATCAAGTACGAGTCGGCGAAGCTCGGCGGCGTGGGCGAGGCGGCCCTCGCAAAGATAGTGGAAGGGGTCCGAGCGGAGGCGGGGGACGGCTGGGAGAAGGACCCGACCATACTCCGGGGCCGCAACGCCACGCGCGCCGAGCACGGCCTCCCGCCCGTCGGCGAGCGCCCGAAACCACCCACAGACCCCGCGCCCGGGAAGCGCCCGCTCTGGCGCAGGCTTCTCGGCGGATAAGGAGCAGCGCGATGCTCTACAAAAACTCCGCAACGCAAGAAGAGCTCGACGCCCAGTACAACCTGCGCGCCCTGTTCCCGGAGGCCGCTACCGAATACGAGGAGTTCTGCGAACGCGAGAGCGTAAAGCTCCGCGCCGAGCTCGACCACCGCCTGGACGTCCCCTTCGGCCCGACCCTCGCCGAACACGTGGATGTGTACCCGGCACCGGATGCCGGAGGTAGCGGGGGCGTGCCCGTCCTGGTCTACGTCCACGGCGGCTTCTGGGTGCTCAGGACGAGCAAGGAGTTCGGCTTCGTCGCCCGAGGCCCGGCCTCCAGGGGCGTAGCGACCGTCGTCACCAACTACGCCCTCGCCCCGGCGGTGAAGATAGGCGAGATGGTGCGCCAGACCCGCGCCGCCGTCGCCTGGGCGTACAGGAACGCCGAAAGCTTCGGCGGCGACCCGCAGCGCCTGCACGTCGTCGGCCACTCAGCGGGCGGCCACCTCGTAGCGACCCTCCTGATGACGGACTGGGAGGGCGAGTACGGACTGCCGAGGGACGTCATAAAGAGCGCGTGCGCCATCAGCGGCCTCTACGACCTCTCGCCCTTCCCGTACACCTTTCTGCAACCGAAGCTGGGGCTCACCGCGGACGAGGTCCTGGAGTACAGCCCGATCCTACACGTCCCTGATGAGGCTTCGCCCCTCCTGCTCCCCTACGGCGAGCTCGAAACGGAAGGCTTCAGGCAGCAGTCCGAAGACTTCAACGCCGCCTGGAAGGCGAAGGGCCTGGAAACGACCCTCCTGCCCATCCCCGGCAAAAACCACTTCGACATTCTGGACGGCTTCCTCGACGCCGGAAGCCCCCTCCTCTCCCCCATCCTCGAAAGGATGTCCGGGCGGTAAAATCAAACCGGAAGCGATTCTCTCATCTCCGGAAGGCAGCCTCATGGCTATAGAAGTCTACGGCGGGATAGTGGTGCGCGAGCGCGGTACGGTCGTTACCTACCGCCAGAAGTGCGACGAATGCGGCTACACGTACGACTACGACAAGACCACGATAGTCCCCGCCTACTCCACCCGCAGCGCCCGCAATTTCACGTGCCCCGAGTGCGGCCACTACCAGGAAGTCTCGATGCGTCAT
>JADDPY010000037.1 GCA_016781635.1 Rubrobacter sp. | reverse complement strand
CTGTTTCCGAACATGTTCTTCAACTGCCGCGGGTACACGAACAGGCTCCCGAGCGCCTGCAACGAGTAGAGAATCGGCAGCAAAAACAACAGAGAAACAAACATGATAGCTACAAACGCCAGTAATAGAAACGCCACTTCGACTCACCCTTTACGCGAGATTTTATGCTCCTCTAGTATACCGTTGGAATGAGCCTCGGCGGTCGGCTTCATGTACGATTTGTCACCACCCTTTACCCAGCAACTGCCGCAGGGCTACGGAACGCGATCACCGGGAATGCCCCCGTACGCAAGGCTATCCCGTACGTCTTACCTGAGAATCATGGGCTGACGGCCGAAGGTCAATCTCGCCAGCGGAAGGGAAGTTCGATCTCACCCGGCGCGTCGAGCCCATTCAGGAGCCCCAACGCCGCGAGCGCGACCTCCCTATGGCGCGTCCCATCTCCCGGCTCCCCCATCGGGTAGTTATACGGGAACGGTACGAAGGCGACCCTGGGCGCCGCAACACCCTTCTCCATCGCGAGCGTCACCGTCGCCACCCCCGCCTCCTCCATCGCCCTGCTCACCAGTCCCACGGACCGGTGGCAGAGGGGTCAGGAAGGCGTAAGGAGCGCCACGTCCACCCCGTCGCCCACGAGCTTCCGCGCGACCTCGGGCGCCGTCTCCTCCACGAGCGGGGCAGGGTCGTGGATGGCACCCATAAACGAGAAGTGCCTGCCGTTGAGCTCCCCGACGGTCCCATAGGCGACGAGACCGCGCATGGTCCGCAGGGGGAAAACGGCGTCTAGGTCCGTGCCCTCGTCGGGGCGGTAGTAGGCGTGGGTCCAGGTGAGGTCGGATGCGCCGGTCGGGATCTCACGGTACGAGCAGTCGCCCGAAGGATCGTCTATGTCGAAGCGTGGTTGGGAGGGCAGGTGGACGCCGCCGGTGGTGACGAGTGCGAGGCGGCACTCGTCGAGGGGCTTCTGGGGTCGGACGAAGGGGGCTTCCGGCAACGAGTCAGACGTTGAAGCGCACGATCATCGTGTCGCCGTCCCCGACGACGTAGTCGCGACCCTCGAGCCTCGCCTTCGCGGCTTCGCGCGCCTTGGCCCAGGAGCCGGCGTCTACGAGGCCCTCCCAGTTCGCGACCTCGGCTGCTATAAAGCCGCGCTCCATGTCCGAGTGGATGCGCCCGGCGGCCGTTCGCGCCGTGGAGCCCTCCCGCACGGTCCACGCCCGGCTCTCCTTCTCCCCGGCCGTAAAGAAAGTGATGAGCCCCAGGAGCTTGTACGCCGCCCGGATAAACCCCTCGAAGCCCGTGGACTCGAGCCCGAGCATCTCCAGGTACTCCCGCGACTCTTCCTCGGGAAGCTCCGCGACCTCGGCCTCCAGCCGAGCCGAGATCCTGACTGCCTCCGCCCCCTCGCGTGCCGCCAACTTCTCGACCTCGGCGCTGTAGCGGTTCCCGTCGGCGACCGACTCCTCGTCCACGTTCGCCACGTAAAGCGTCAGCTTCGCGGTGATGAGGGTCCCCAACGCCTCTTCCAGTGCCTCCGAACGAGGGTACGTCCGGGCGGGGTTCCCGTCGGAGAGGTGCTCCACGAGCCCCGCCAGCCCGGAGGCCTCGGCCTTCAGCTTCGCGTCCCCGCTCTTGGCGGCTCGTCCGACGCGCTCAAGGCGACGCTCGGTCGTGGAGAGGTCCGCGAGGAGGAGCTCGGTGTTGATGGTCTCGATATCCCCCACCGGGTCGACCTTGCCATCGACGTGGATCACGTTCTCGTCCTCGAAGCAGCGGACGACGTGGGCGATCGCCTCGCACTCACGGATGTTGCCGAGAAACTGGTTGCCGAGGCCCTCACCCCGGCTCGCGCCCCGCACCAGCCCCGCGATGTCCACGAAATCCACCGTCGCTGCTACGACCTTGCGGCTCTCCATCACCCGCCCCAGGGCGTCCAACCGCTCATCCGGCACCGCCGCAACCCCGAGGTTGGGGTCGATCGTGGTGAACGGGTAGTTCTGCGCTTCGGCGGCGCCCGCCTTCGTGAGGCTGTTGAATACTGTCGACTTGCCGACGTTCGGGAGACCTACGATTCCTACCTTCATAAGGCTATTGTAGCAGCTTGTAACACCTAGCAAGGCGGTTAGTAGCGG
>JADDPY010000203.1:4008-8728 GCA_016781635.1 Rubrobacter sp. | reverse complement strand
CGAAGGAGTCGATGAGGTGCGCGATCCCGACGAGCCTGCCCACCTTCCCGTGCCTTCTCAAGACGTCGAAGATGCTCTCGACCTTAAGCCCGAGCTTGAGGACGAGGTTCGATCGGATTCCGTGCGCCTCAGGCGACGCCCCCGTGAACATCGACGAGAAGCAGACCACCGTCCGCGCCGGATACGTCGTCTCTACGCTCTCGTAGACCGTCCCGCGGGCCATCATCGCCTCCAGATAAGGCTTCTGGGCCAGCTTGAAGCGGTCGAGCCGGCAGCCGTCGATGACCACCACGATCACGCGCTTCGCCAGCGGCCCATCCTCGTTTACCTCACGCGTCGGCTCCGATGGATAAACGGGCTTCCAGGTGAAGAAAAACTTGTGGACGAGATAAGAGGCGATGCCGACCAGCAGGGTGAAACCGAGGACGAGCAGGGTTCGGCCGGGGCTCAGGGGCTCGGCGAGCAGGTACTCAAGCGTAAAGAGCGCAAGCAAGGCCTTCGGCACCTGCTCCTGAAAGTTACCGCTGGTCGAGTCCGGGTTCTCGAAGACGAGCTTCCAGAAGCGGACGAAGTTCGTCTTCGGCGCCCCGGTCCTGAGGTGGTAGTAGAACGTCCCCCAGAAGAACACGGTAAAGAACACGTACAGCCCGAGGACGAGCCCGAGCGCCGCGAGGTCCACGAACCGGAACACGACGAGAAACGCCGCGAGAAATACGAGCAGCGCGCGCCGGAGCCGCAGAGGGAAATCGTAGCGGACGAAGAGGATAACGAGGGGCGCCGTAAGCGCGAGCGCCGGTAGGGCGCGGCCCCAGAACCCGCCGTCGAGCAGGTCCCAGAAATGTAGCAGCAGGAACGTCCCCAGGACGAAGACGGGATGGAACGACTTACCCTCATTGAGGACGTTCCAGCACCGAGCGGCGATGATCTCGAACTTAGAAGCGGGCTTCATCAGGCTTCACCTTTCCTTTCTCCAGCGCCGCGAGTCCCTCCGCAAAAGCGAAGGGCGCGGCGGCGAAAGCGTACAAGAACTTTATGGCGTGCGTGATAACGGCGGCGGCGAATGCGGGCTCCGCGGAAGCGCCGAAGGCCAGCAGGATGGCGACCATCCCGGCCTCGTACGTCCCCAGGGCCCCGGGCGTAAGCGGCACGGCAGCGACGAGCACCGCGAAGCAGGTCGCGGCCACGACCTCCGCCGGAGAGAGCCCCAGCCCGAGCCCCCGCCCCACGACGTAGAGGATACCGGCCTCGAGCAACCATGCCGGCGCCGCAAACACGAACGCCCAGAGTAGGGCTCCCCGGCCCGTCTCCCCGAGCGTCTCACGCACGCAGCTCAAAATACGCGCGACGGCGCCGAACCGGGCGCCCAGGGAGTCGGGCAGCCGCAGGCGGGCGAGCAGGAACAGGCCCCCGACCGCCCCGGCGACGACCAGGGCGGGGAGAAACAGCCTCCCCCACCCCCCGGCACCGGCGAGGGCCCACGCCGCCGCGAGCACCGCGAGCAGGCCCACGAGGTCCACGATCCTGCTCAACACGACGCTCGTGACGGCCCGCCCGGCGGGAACCCGACGCGAGAGGGCGTACATGCGGGCGAGGTCGCCCGCTTTGGCCGGGGCGGCGTGGTTGAGAAACAGGGCGCCCATGAGGAGGTTGAAGAGCTTCGGAAGAGGAACCGGAGCGCCGATCAGCGGGCGCCACGAGGCAGCCCTGAGAGCAAACGCCGCGGTGTAGGCCGCCACAGCGAGCGCCACCTCGACGGGGTGATCCGCCGCATACGCCCAAGCCCCCCGAAGGTCCACCGCCGCCAGCGCGAAGGCGAGCACGAGCAGCACTCCAAGCCCGCCGAAAACCAGCGCCAGCTGCCTCTTCACCTAACTCCCGACTCAAAGATCTCGAACCCTTGCTGCTCCACATACACCTCCCGTGGCACCTCCTTGAATCTATCCTCGAGCCGCAGGAAGCCCACCCGTTCCTCGCCCACCTTGCGCAGCTTCAGGCCCGGAGAGACGGGCTTGGGCCACTCCTCCACCGTCACGAAGGCGGCGTCCTCCAGCAGCCCCAGCGCGCCCCCCACGCCCTCCCGAGGGCTCGCCCCGCCGAAAAGCAGACCCGCCATCAACCCCGTCGTCGCACCGCCGCCCCTCACGAAGCGGGAGACGAGCCACAACCCCGCTAGGATGAAGAACTGCGTCAACACCTCGCTCGAGGGGTAGCGAGACCACCAGACCTGGGTGTAGCTCGTCGCAAGTAAGGCCGCCCCCAACAGGCCCGCCCACCGACCGAAAAGCTCGGAGCCAAGAAGGAAGGCCAGGCCCACCGCCAGGGCCCACGCCGCGATCGCGGACGGCGCGAAACACCCCAGCAGGAGGGGTGCCCTGAACCACCCGATCAGTGCTAGAACCACCAGAATAGGGGTCGCGAGGGCGATGGCGCACGAGACGCGCAGTAGCGCCGATTCTGTCCAACCGTCGCCCTGTCGCGCGAGGGAGCCGTCCAGAAAATGACCCGGCAGGTAGAGTGCGACCGGCACCGAAAGTATAAGGACGGCTTCGATCACTCCGGGGTTCAGGCCGCTGCCAGGGCCCGCCGCTCGGCGAGCACCCAGCGCACCTGCCGCGCCACGCCCTCCTCGAGCGAGACCCGGGGCTCGTATCCAAGCTCTCGCCTCGAACGCCCGAGGTTGGCCCACGTGGAAAGCACGTCTCCTGGGACGGGCGGGCAGTACCGCACCTCGGGCCTCTCCCCGAGCGTCTCCCCGACCAGGTTCACCAGCTTCCCGACGGTCGTACGCGTCCCCCCACCGACGTTGTACGCCCGCGCCGGCTCCTTCGGCTTCGTCTCCAGCGTGGCCACTGTCGCCTCGACGACGTCCGAAACGTAGGTCACCTCGCGAGCCTGAGACCCGTCGCCGAAGACCTCCACGGGCTCCCCGGATGAGATTGCGCAGATGAACCGCGAGAGGGCCATCTCGGGTCGCTGGCGGGGACCGTAGACGGTGAAGTAACGCAGCACCGTGGACGTCACCCCCCTCTCCCTCGCATACAGCCGAACCAACTCCTCCGCGGCGACCTTGCTCATCCCGTAGGGTGAGGCGGGCCTGAGCGTGGCGTCTTCGGCCACCGGCCCCCCGTCGCTCGACCCGTATATCGAGGAAGAAGACGCATACACGAAGTGCTCCAAACCTCCCCGCGAGGCCGCCTCCAGCAGCCGCTGCGTAGTCTGCACGTTGCGCTCCAGATAGGTCGGGAACCTCTCCCCCCAACTAGATCTCACGCCGGGCTCCCCGGCCAGGTGCGCCACCCCATCCACACCGCGGATCAGATCGTCGAGGTCCAGCTGCAGGAGGTCGCCCTCGATCGGGGTGAACCGCTCGTGGGCGAGAGCCCGCGACAGGTTCCTTCGTTTCACCTCCGGCGAGTAGTAGTCCGTGAAGCAGTCAAGCCCCGCAACCTCGTATCCAGCCTCCAGCAACCGATCCACGAGGTGCGATCCTATAAACCCCGCCGCTCCTGTAACCAACACCTTGCTCACCAAGTTCTCCTATCTAATCGGTACGGAAGAAGGGCGGAAGTCGAGAGCCCCGCCCAAACGAGGCCCGAGAAGCCTACTCTAGGCCTTGCGCCGTAGTGCGACCAAGCTAATCACAACCAAGGAAGCCAATGCCACGGAGGCCAGCACCACCGGCGAGATTCCACCGGTCGCCGGCAGCGGCGCCTCGTACTGCTGCACCGGAGCTGCCTCCTGGACGGGTGCCGCGGGAGCCTCGTACTGAACCGGAGCAGCCGTAGCCGGGGACGAACCGGATCCACCGCCACTCACAGAGCCGCCCCCACTCCCCGACCCACCCTGGGCGAAGGCCGGCACCGCGACTACCAACATGGCGACCAGCACGATCGCGACAGCAAACGTCTTCCTCATTTACATCTCCTTTCTTAGGACCTCGCTGTCCCATTCGCTTAGGGAGACAGGCAACATATTTGAAAATGACAATCAGTGTCAACATCGAAAACGGATGGGAAGCGGTTGGGGTGACCTGGATCACTGATCTCGATCACTCGGGGTATTGAGAGGCGCGAGTCGTGCGTTTGCGGAGGGGGTACGGTTCTAGCGGCGCTCCGTCTCCAGACGGTAGACCTTGTAAGTCAGTTGTAGGGGTTCGACGCGAGTGGAGAGCTTGGCCTCGTCCCCCTCGACCGGGTCCAGCCGGGGGAGTATGGCCTCCTCGCGGGCCACCTCATCGAACTCGAACCCCGAGATGAGAGGGGCCGGCATACCGTCGAGCGTGACGTACAGGGCGTCGTCTAGCAGTCCTGCTTCTTTAAGCTCGTCCCTCTCGTGCCTGAAGCGGTCGCGGCTGTAGGGCAGTACCGGGCGGCCGTAGAGGAACTCGAAGGTGGAGGCGGAGCGATCCGTAGCATCGGGTACCTCCACAAAGATCACGTCTGCATCGGGTATCTCGCTCTCGATCCTATCGAACGCCGCTACCGCGCCTTCCAGCTCCCTGAAGGTCAGAATGGGGAGCGTGGTATGGATCGTCCAGGCGCAGGAGAGCGCTGCCAGGGCGCCGGTCAGAGCGAGGCCCGCGCGGGGGTTCCAGAGCCGCGACAGGCCTCGTCCGGCCTCGACGACGGCGAACCCGGCGAGGAGAGCCGCCCCGGGGAAGACCGCCGGAACGAACCGCCTGGTGGCCCACGGGAGGTCCGGAGCGACGTTCGGGACCGCG
>JADDPY010000203.1:214-3990 GCA_016781635.1 Rubrobacter sp. | reverse complement strand
CTCAGGATCGCCCCGAAGAGGAGCATCCGGGCGGCATCCGGGCGGCGGCGTGCCGCGAGGACGAGACCGAGCAGCACGAGGAGCGCTACGGGCGGCGTGACAAACCACGTCAGGCGCACGAAGATCTGCTCGCGGTAAGCGTCGTAGTCCCTGGAGTCGTTGGGGAGACTCTCCCACGGGACCGGCAAGATGAAATACCCCCAGAGCGCGACACCCACTATGGCGAGGGCACCGACCGCGGCGACGCGCCCGCCCCTGAGCCGTAGCCATGCATTTACCCGCTCCCCGAGCCGGCGGCGGACGATCCAGAGTATGACGGCGAGGATAACCACGGCAACGACGGCGTAGGGGACGAGCTTCAGTGCCTCGTCCAGGTCGTGCCGGCCGTAGATCAGGTTGAGGTATCGACCCGCGATAGTGTTGAGGTAGACCAATCCGGCTAGGCCGGCGAGCACGAGCGGCACGGCAGGGTACAGCCAGCGCCGCACCGGCCTCCCCACGAAGAGGTCGTACCCGGCGAGCAGGGGCAGGACCGACGCGGCTAGGAAAGCGTCCACCCGCACGAGCATCGCCCCGCCGAAGAGCAGACCCGCCATCAAGCCCGTACCACCCCCCCCGCCGCGGACGAACCGCGCCGAGAGCCACAATCCCCCAAGAACAAAAAACTGGGTCACAATCTCGCTCGAAGGTTGGCGAGACCACCAGACCTGGGTGTAGCTCGTCGCAAGTAAGGCCGCCCCCAACAGGCCCGCCCACCGACCGAAAAGCTCGGAGCCAAGAAGGAAGGCCAGGCCCACCGCCAGGGCCCCGAAGACGGGCACCACGTACAAACTACCCCACAACCCGCCGGCGAGGTTGCCGAGGCCCAGAAAGGCGAAGGGGCCAGGAAAGAATTGCGGTACCAGGAGGGCCTCGCCGTAAAGGTAAAGGCCGGGGTATTTCTCGCCCCTGGCGAAATCGTGAAACTGCGCGACCGCCCCCACGAGCGGATCGCGGACGAAAAATTCACCCGTGCGCGCGAGCCTGTCGGCGATCAGGGTGTATACCCCGGGATCGCGGCTGTTGATCACGTACTCCGCCGGGCACGCGGCATAAAGTGCGAAACTACCCCCCACGAGCGCGAGGATTGCGGCATCCCACCGCGAGAACCTCGCCCCAAAGCCCCCCCGGCGCCTTGCCAGAACCCAGGCAACGACCGCGCACGCCCCGAAGCTCCCGACGATCATCACGGTCCTGAACCACCCGGCGAGGGCGAGGAGTACCAGCACGGGGGCGGCGACCGCCACGCTCGCCGCCAACCGGAGCATCACCGCCTCGCCCCAGCCATCACCCTTGCGCACGAGAACCCCACCGAGGAAGTGCCCCGGGAGGTATAAGAAAATTAGGAGAAGAAGAGCCTCTACCATGGGTGCGACGCCCCGAGCCCCTCCCGCTCACGAGCCTCAACCAGTTCCTGCACGGTATCTCTCACCGCCAGGGTGATCCAGCTCACGCAGGACGCGCTGAGAGCTTGACTTGAGCCCGCAGCGTAAACTACCCTGTGAATGTTGTTATTGCAAACGATTGTCATTATAAAAAGTGAGCCGAATGGAACGGGCGCTGGCGGCTCCGCCGGCGTCCGGCCGTTGCGGCCGAGACCGATTCTAGAATAGGCGGAGCGTTTTGTCTCGACTCAGGGTATCTTCCATCTTCGTTCTCCTGGCTTTGTCCCTAATACTCGCCGGCGCTTGCGGTCAGGAGCCCCCGAGCGGGAACGGAGGAGCGGGCGGGGAGGCGGCTGGTGGCGAGACCACCGGCGGCGAGACCACCGGGGGGTCGACGGGCGAGACCACGGCCGCCGAGCCGTTCCGGGCCGAAGAAGGCGCGCTCGTCATCTACTCCGGGCGCGAGGAGGGCCTCGTCGGGCCCGTAATCGAGCAGTTCGAGGAGGAGACCGGCATCGACGCGCAGGTCCGCTACGGAGATACGGCGGAACTCGCTGCGACCATCGCCGAGGAGGGTGAGAACAGTCCGGCGGACGTCTTCTTCGCCCAGGACCCGGGCGCGCTTGGAGCTATCGCAGACGCGGGCGCCCTCAAGGAGCTGCCGGAGGAGACCCTGTCGCGTGTTCCCGAGGAGTACAGGTCACCCGATAACTTGTGGGTCGGCACTTCGGGTCGGGCGCGGGTGGTCGCCTACAACACAGAGGCGCTGCAGGAGAACGAGCTGCCCCCTTCCATCTTCGATTTCACCAAGCCCGAATGGAAGGGCAGGATCGGTTGGGCTCCTACGAACGCCTCCTTCCAGGCCTTCGTGACGGCGCTCAGGCTGGCCGAGGGTGAGGACAAGGCCCGCAAGTGGCTGGAGGATATCCAGGCCAACGATCCGGTGGTCTACCCGGACAACTCCACCACGCTCGACGCCGTTGCCTCCGGCGAGGTCGAGGTCGGCTTCGTCAACCACTACTACCTCTACCGGGCGCTCGCCGAGCAGGGCGAGGACTTCGGAGCACGCAACTACTACCTTAAAGGCGGCGACCCCGGTGCTCTCGTCCTCGTCGCCGGCGCCGGTATCCTGAAGACCGCGGATAACCCCGAGGAGGCGCAGCGCTTCGTCGACTACCTCCTCGCGGAGGAGGCGCAGCAGTACTTCACCGATGAGACTTACGAGTACCCGATGATCGAGGGCGTCGAGACCCCCGAGGGGCTCGTTCCGCTCTCCGAAATAGACCACCCGGACGTGGATCTCGGCGACCTCGACGACCTGCAGGGAACGCTGGAACTTCTCCGCGAGACCGGGGTCCTGTAAGGATGGGGGCAACGGCTTGACGGCTCTTCTGAAAGAGCTCCAGAGGACGAAAGGCGCGAAGCGGCGCCCGCGGGGGAAGCGTCCCCCGGTGCTCGTGGCCCTGCCAGCCGCCCTCGTCGCCGCGGCGATGGTGCTGCCGCTACTGTACCTCGTCATCCGGGCATCGGAGGCGGGGTGGGCCGAGGCCTCTGAGGTGGTCTTCGATGTCTCCTCGCTTGAGGTGCTCGCCCGAAGCGTGCTGCTCGCCGTCGTGGTCACGGCGGTAGCGGTAGGCATAGCCGTCCCCCTCGCGTGGCTGACGGCCCGCACGGACCTTCCGGGGCGCCGCGTCTGGGCGGTGCTCGCGGCGCTGCCGCTTGTCGTGCCCTCGTACGTCGGGGGCTTCGTCCTCGTGAGCATGTTGGGGCCGCGCGGCCTGCTACAGGATGCCCTGGCGCCGCTGGGCGTCGAGAGATTGCCTTCTGTATATGGGCTCCCGGGGGCGACGCTGGCGCTAGCGCTGTTTACTTACCCTTACGTGTTCCTCACCGTTCGGGCGGCGCTCAGAGGCATGGACGCCTCGTTCGAGGAGGCGGCACGCTCCCTGGGAAGCGGGCGTTGGGCGACGTTCTTCCGGATAACGCTCCCGCAGCTTCGGCCGGCGATCGTCGCGGGGGCGTTACTCGTCGCGCTGTACGCGCTCAGCGACTTCGGGGCGGTCTCGCTGCTCCACTACGATACGTTCTCGGCCGAGATCTACATCCAGTACAAGTCCGCTTTCGACCGGACACCGGCCGCCATTCTCGCCCTCATGCTCGTGGTCCTCGTCGCCGCGGTGCTCGCGGTGGAGCACCGTACGCGCGGGCGGGCCAGTTACGGGGGGAGGGGCTCGGCGACCGCCCGGCTCGTTCCGCTCGGGCGGTGGCGCTGGCCGGCGCTTTTGTTCTCGGGCGGGGTCGTCTCGCTCGCGCTCGTCCTGCCCGTGGGCGTCCTCGTCTACTGGCTTGTCC
>JADDPY010000203.1:0-207 GCA_016781635.1 Rubrobacter sp. | reverse complement strand
CGCGGCGGGCGAGACGCTGGAGCCGGTGTGGGAGAGCGCGTGGAACTCGATCTTCGTCTCCGGGCTCGCGGCGGGTGTGGCAGTCCTGGCGGCGCTGCCGGTTGCAGTGCTGGCCGTGCGGTTCCCCGGCAGGATCTCGGGCTTCATCGAGCGTCTCTCGTACATCGGGTTTGCCCTGCCGGCGATAGCGCTCGCGCTCGCGCTGGT
>JADDPY010000674.1 GCA_016781635.1 Rubrobacter sp. | reverse complement strand
GAAGATGCACGATAATCCAGGTTCAAATAGAAGTAGAAAGCGGAGCGAGCCGCCTCCGCGTGTCTGCGCGAGCCAACAGCATCGGGCGAGCCTTGAAGCTCGTCGGAGGAAACTCCCCCGGCGCCCGGGTTCGCGTATCTACTTCCGCAGAGCCCGTCCAACCCCTCAAAGAAACTATATCCCGCGCGACAACCGAGCGCCCTAGGGCCTGATAGCGGCGCTCGAGCGTGTCTCGCCACCATAGAGGGCACCAGCAGGCTACGAGCGGGGGGGTGTCGGTACCGCCGCGCGTCGCGGGGACGATCGGCTCCGGCCGGAGTGGCTGTCGGCGAAGGGTGATAAGTACCCACCCAACGGTCTCTCAAGCCTTGAAGGAGCCTGCCGGGTCCTCTGAGAAGCGGTTTATAGTTCCAGGACCCGCTGTTGCGGGGCACCCTCTTCGTACTTGGCGGATTGAAGGGTCTTCCACGCGAGTTGGGCGAGGGCTTCTTCCGTCGGCCGGCCGGCGTGGTCCGGCGGGTAGGCATCTTCCAGGACGGCACGGGCGATTTCGGCGGATTGATCCAGGGCGGCGTTTATCTCGAAGGCGCGCGCGGCCTGGTACTTGATCCGCAAGCTGCGTGGCTCGGCGTTGCCGGCGGCGAAAGTTAGCTCGTACTCCTCGGTGCGGCTCTCGTAGTCGCCGAGGCGCCGCGCGGTGCAGGTAAGCTCTGGCATGGTCCAGATCCTAGCACCGGGGTACCCTTCTTGCTTCCGAGAGACGCTCTCAGGCACGAGGCGACGGGCATACCTTATGGGGCGGAGGTCGAGTCCGCGTAGCAGGCATGTTGTGGAACGCGCGCCTCTGGTGTCCATTGCGTTAAACTTCGCTCGGAGGTACGTGGAGAAGCTCTTCGAAACCAGCAGAAAGGCGCGAGCGAGGAAATCCCCGCGTAAGCCCGGGCGGGGTAGTCGGCCTGGCAGGGTTTTGCGATTCCTCCGTTTCTGCTTCAACCTCTCCCTCGTCTGCTTTGTCGGCGTGCTCGCCACGATACTCGCCGGCTACCTGTACTTCACCCATGGGGTAGGAGACAAACTCGACCAGCGCTACCCGGAGCTCCCGCAGAACTCGTACGTTTACGATGTTGATGGGGAGCAGGTCGCGGAGATCAAGGGCAAGGAGAACCGTCGGACGGTACGCTACCGTGAGCTCGGCGAGTACCTGCCGCGCGCCATCGTTGCCGTCGAGGACGAGCGATTCTACGAGCACCCCGGCTTCAGCATAGAAAGCGTCGGACGGGCCGCGCTGGAAGACATAAGGGCCCGGGATATCCGTCAGGGCGGCTCGACGATCACCGAGCAGCTCGTCAAGAACCTGTACATCAACGAGGAGCGGCGGGGAAACAGCTCCTTCTGGCGCCGGTTCGAGCAAGCCTGCCTCTCCTTCGCATACGAACGGCGACACACGAAAGAAGAGATCCTCGCCGCCTACCTCAACACCGTGTACTTCGGCGACGGGGCCTACGGGGCGGAGGAGGCCGCGAGAAGTTACTTCGGTAAGAGTGCCCGCGAACTCACCGTCGCAGAGGCCGCCGCTATAGCGAGCTTTCTCGATTCGCCCTCGAGTTACCGTCAGGCGCAGGAGCTCGAGGGCTCGACGCGGGCCAGGGAGAGCCGGGATACCGTCTTGAGGCTGATGAAGGATCAGGGCGTGATCTCCGAGGCCGAGATGTGGGAAGCGCGCGGGACCCCCCTCGAGTTCGTTCCCCCGCCGCCCCCGGACGATCCGGTCTTCGATCCGTTCCTGGACCGGGTTTATAGGGAGGTGGGGAAGGAACTCGGCGACGATGCCCTGGGGCGCGGCGGACTCAGGATCTACACGACCCTCGACCCCGAGCTCCAGCGTGAAGCCGTCGCCTCGACGGAGGAGGTTCTGAACCTCTACGATGACCCGTCCGGGGCGGTGGCGACCGTCGAGCCCCAGAACGGGGCCATAAAAGCGCTCGCGGGGAGGGTCGGCAACTTCAACCTGGCGCTCGACGCGCGGCGTCAGCCCGGCAGCTCCTTCAAGCCCTTCGTGCTCGCCACCGCCCTCCGGGAGTTCGTCTCCCCGGAGACCACCTACCTCTCCCGCAACCTCAGCATCCCTTACGACGGAGAGACCGTGCAGGTCTCGAACTAC
>JADDPY010000452.1 GCA_016781635.1 Rubrobacter sp. | reverse complement strand
GAAGCGCCGCCAGGGCACCTCCTCGAGGACGGCGCGCGGGAGGCACACCCCGTTGCCGAGCACCCCGGCGGAGCACCCGAGAGCCTCCCTCCCTCGCGGCTTGAGGTCGTTGTGGAGCGCCGCGGCGACGTACCCCGCCACCGAGAGCACGCCGGGCCCTCGCGGGACGAGATACGAGCCCTGGAGTGCGATCGAGGGGTCGTAGGACCGCGAGAAGGCGGCGAGAAGGCCCGGGTCCACGACGCTGTCGGCGTCGACGACGACTACCGCCTCGTAGGCCTGCGGAACCCTATCGAAGGCCCAACTCAGGGCGTGGCCCTTCGACCTGCGGTCCGGGTCCACCCGCTCCCAGACGGTGCAGTCGTACCCCCGGGCGACCTCAGCCGTCGCGTCGCGGCAGTTGTCCGCGACGACGAAGACCTCGTAGAGCTCCCCGGGATACTCGAGACGCTCCAGATTCTCGAGGACGGTCGGGATCACCCCCTCCTCGTCGTGCGCCGGAACCACGACGGCGAAATGGACCCTGCGTTCGGGCCTCCCGGAGGACCCGCGGGGGCGCTCACGGCTTTCGAGAAAGGTAGCTCCGGCCAAAACCCCCAGATACCCGCCCCCGAGCCCCGCGAGAAGACCGAGCGAGACCTGGGCCAGGCGTCCCAGCAGGAGGATGAACGCCTTAATCACCGTCGGTCCCGTCCGAGCCGTCCATCCGGTCGGCCGCGTCGAGCACCCCGAGGTAGGAGAAGAACAGGACCGCGACGAACCCCTGATAGACCGTGACGTCCACGAGGTTGTGCACGAGCGTCGCGCCCAGGCCGGCGGCCATGCCCAACGCCAGGGTCCGGGTCCGCAAGTCACCGGCGCGGTGGACCTTCAGCGCCTTGTGGAAGCCCACGACGAGCAGCGCGACGAAGGCCACAAGCCCGACGAGCCCGACCTCCGCCGCAAGGTTCACGAACAGATTATGGGCCTGCGGGGGCACCTCCAGGGAGTACGAGAGCAGCGGAAGGTTTCGCACCATGAGGTCCCCGTAGGCCTCCTGGAAGTTCCCGAAACCGACGCCAAGGAGCGGGTTCTCCGCCACGAGGCCGAGGGAGGCACGCATGATGTCGAAACGGCTGGTGACGGCCGGGTCGCTCCCCGCGGTCGTGATGGAGCCGAGTCGTTCGAGGACGGCCCCCGAGGTCGCGAACGTCCCGGCGAGGATCGCGCCGGGCAGGATCCAGGCTCCCTTTCTAAGGGACGGGAGCAGCGCCAGGAGGCCCGCGCCGGTCCCTACCCAGGCCCCCCTCGAGTATGTAAGGACGAGACCCAGGAGCGCCGCAGCGGCCAGTCCGTAAGCCGCCACTCGCAGCCACGGGGCGCGCTCGGAGACCGCCAGGGCGGCGACCGGCGGGATCGTCAGCGTGAGGAAGCCGCCGAGCTGGTTGGGGTGCCCGAAGAGGCCGTCGGCCCTTACGTAACTCTCTGTTCCGCCGTACGACTCGACCCCCGCGCCACCCAGCCCCGTCATGGCCCCGTAGAGCCCCACCGCGGCGGCGGCGACCGCGACCGCCCACAGGAAAGCCCGCACCTCCCGGGGCGACCGTATCGTCTGAGAGGCGACGAGGTAGACGGTCGCCCCCATGGCGAAGATAAAGAACACCTTGGCCGCGACAACGGTATCCTGCGCGCCAAAGAGCCCGACGACGCCGACGAGCAGGAACAGGACGAGCGGGGGCTGCAGGGTTGAGGCGCCGAGCTTCTCCCTCCCGGTCAGGAACCTCCACGCCCAGGCCAGACCGATCAGACCGACCAGCGCGGTGACGGGGGAGAGCGGCACGGGACCCACCTCCGCGAAGGTCAGGCGGCCGAGCGGGAGGCTGAGCGGGAGCAGCACGAGCGCGCCCACCCGGTAGCGGAGCGCCACCCACAGCCCGACCGCCCCCGCGACCATCCCGGCCACGATCGCCGGCGAGACGAGGTAGCCGAGCAGGGTGCTCGCCGTCGCAGCGAGCGCGGCGAGCAGCAGCGCCCCCGCCGCCCAGGCCGGGCGTACCGGACCGGCGGCCCTGCTCGTCGCCCTACCCATCGGAGTAGGAGTGAGACGCGAGTTCCTTCTCCGAGGCGTTGTTGAGCACGACGCCGAGGATGCGGGCCTTGCTGCCGCGAAGCTGCTCGACCGTCCGCGACAAGGCACGTCGGCGCGCGTCCCCGGCGTCGACGACGAGGATCACCCCGTCCGACATGGCGCTGAGGATGCTCGCGTCGGCGAGGCCCTGGGCCGGGGGGCTGTCGAGGATCATCGTGTCGAAACGCTCGCGCATGAAGCGAAGCAGCACCTTCGTCTCCCCGAGGCCCAGGAGGTCGGCCGGGTTCGGCGGGATCGGCCCGCTCGTCAGCACGGCAAGACCGGGGACTTCCGGCATCGTGAAGGCCGTCTCCGAGAGGTTCCCCGGTCCCTCAAGGAGGAGGTTCGAGAGGCCGCGCAGGTTGCGCAGGGAGAACTGGGCATGGAGCTGGGGCCGCCTGAGATCCGCGTCGATGAGGAGGCAGCGGCGCTGCGCCCGGGCGTAGGACTCCGCCAGATAACTCGCGACGGTTGTCTTCCCCTCACCGGGGAGGGCGCTGGTTATCAGGATGACGCCCTTGCCGGAGCTGTCGCCGAGGGCGAAGTTCAAGCTCACCCGCAGGGTCCTCACCGCCTCCTCGTACGTGGAGAGGTCGCGGGCCACCTCCTTGTCCTTTCTCTTGCCCAGTTTCAGGGTCGGCAGGGTACCGAGGATCGGCGCCCCCGCGATCTTCTCGACCTCCTCCGGCGAGTAGATCCGGTCGCCGAAGAAGTCGAGCAGCAGGACCCCGCCCAGCGCGGCCATCGTCCCGAGCAACAGCCCGAGCGCGAGGTTTAGCGGCCAGGACGGGCTCACCGGCTCCGACGGAACGGGGGCCGGGTCCGCGATAACGAGACGCTCGCCTCCGCCGTCTTCCCCCCTCTCCTCGACAAAGGTCTCCGCTATCGTGTTGGCCCACCCGCTAGCCTCGCCGGGGTCCCGGGCCTCGATCTGGATTTGTACGAGTTCGGTGCCCTCCACGTAGGAGATCGTGGTGCTCTCCGCGAGCGCTTCGGCGCTTACGGACAGGTTCCCGCGCTGCATGGCCTCCGTGTAGACGTTGGGGCTCCTGAGCAGCTCGGCGTACGTGCGCGCGAGCGCTTGGTTGGCTTGAAGCTGCGAGAAGGTATCCGCCGTCTGGCCGGCGGGGATCACGCGCACGGTCGCGGTCGCCTGAAACACCTGTGGGAGCAGGGCCGTCACACCGGCCGTCACCCCGAGGAAGACGAGCAAGATAGCCGCAGCCAACCACTTCATGCGCCATATCGCCCGAAGGGCGCCGATCCCGCTCACCTGATGACCGTCCCTCCCGAAACAAGCCCGCTCTCGAACCGCCGATCAGTATAACGATCAGTATAACAATCGGTCCCACACCCCCCGACGAAGCCGCGGAGTATGATAGCTTCTACCCCCGATCCCGCATGAAGATACTTTTCGCGACGCCGACCCCCCCGCTCCTGACCAAACCCCGCCCGTACCATCTGATAAGGGGGCTGGGGCGGCGGGGGCACGACGTACACCTGCTGACCCAGGTTCCATCCCGGGCGGCCGCAGAGGCGCTCCCCGAAGCACCGGGCTGGAGCGAGGTCGCCGAGGCCTGCGCGAGCGTGGAGTTCGTGGAGGTGCCGAAGGCGCGGTCCTACCTCCAGTGCGCCGCGAGCCTGCCCACGAGGACGCCGCTCCGGGTGGCGTACTGCAGATCCCCGAAGTTCGCCGCCAGGGCTCGCGAGCTCGTCCGGCGACACGCCTGCGACCTCGCACACGTCGATCGGAAGAGGATAGCCCCGGCCTTCGAGGGCCTCGAGCTCCCGAAGGTCCTCGACGCGACCGACTCGATCTCCCTCTATCTGCGTGCCACGCTGCGGTACGGCTCGCTCCCCGAGCGCGCGATCTCCGTCGCGGAGCTGCTCAAGATGCCGCATTTCGAGCGCCGGGTGTGCGCGCCGTTCTCCGCCTGCCTGGCTACCACCGCCGGGGACCTCCGCGTCCTCGAAGCCGACGGCTGTCGCGCAACGAGCTTCGAGGTACTGCCGAACGGCGTAGACGTCCCGTCCCGCCGGAACACCGCGGCGGAGCCGGACTCTCTGCTGTTCGTGGGTACGATGCACTACCCCCCCAACGTGGACGCAGCTACCTGGTTTGCGAGGCGGATCCTCCCCCTCGTCCGTGCCAGAAGGCCGGGGACCCTGCTCCACCTCGTCGGCGCCGGACCGAACCGGGCGGTGCGCCGCCTGGGCGGCCTCCCCGGCGTCCGGGTGACCGGGGCCGTCCCCGAGGTCGCCCCTTACCTCGAACGCTGCGCGGCGTTCGTGGCTCCGATGCGCATCGGCGGGGGCTTCCCGAACAAGGTAGCCGAGGCGCTCGCGGCCGGGGCCCCGACCGTCGCGACGAGCGCGGCCCACGCCGGCATCCCCGGCCTCGTCTCCGGCGAGCACCTGCTCGAGGCCGAGGGCCCCGAGAAGTTCGCAGCCCAGACCCTCCGTCTCCTCGAGGACCCCGACCTCGGGGCGCGCCTGGGAGAAGCTGGACGACGCTTCGTGCGGGAGCGGTACGGTTGGCACGACGTGCTGACCCGTCTGGAGGGGATCTACGCTTCTAGCCGCGAGATTTGGAGCCGAGCTCGGGCATAGAAACGCCCGATTTGAAGAACGTCAGGAGCAGTATCTTGATGTCCAGCCAGAGGCTCCAGTTCTCGATGTAGAAGTTGTCGTAGAGCACTCGCTCCTCGATCGAGGTGTCACCCCTGAGGCCGTTGACCTGAGCCCAGCCCGTGATGCCGCTCTTCACCCTGTGGCGGTGCGCGTAGCGGTAGACGGACTCCTCGAAGAGCTCCACGTAGGAGGGCTGCTCAGGCCGCGGGCCGACGAGGCTCATGTCGCCCTTGAGCACGTTGAAGAGCTGCGGCAACTCGTCGAGGTTCAGGGGGCGCAGGATCCTACCCACCCGCGTGCGCCGAGGGTCCCGCTTCTGCGTCCAGGTGCCCAGTGCCTCCGCGTCCGTGCGCATTGAGCGGAACTTGTACAGGGTGAAGACGCGGCCGTCGCAACCTACCCTCTTCTGCGAGAAGAGCAGGGGCCCCGGGGAATCTAGTTTGATCGCCACGGCCAGGACGAGCAGGAGCGGCCATATCACCAGCAACCCGGCCGTCGTGGCCGCGAGGTCGAACGCCCTCTTGAGCAGGGCGTTGACCCCCTTCAGGCTCGCGCGATTGAGGTGCATGAGGGACATTCCCGCCACGTTCTCGACGGTGCTCTGCACGGTGGTAGCCTCGAAGAAGCGCGGCACGATGGAGACCTCCACCCCGTGCTTGTCGCACTCCCAGATCATCTCCAGGATCCGCTGGTGGGGGGCGGTGGAAAAGGCGATGATCAGCTTGTCCACGCCGTACTCCCTCAGCACCTCCGGCAGGTCATAGCTGCTGCCCAACACCGGTATCCCCGACTCGTCGTCGCCCTCGGGCCGGCTCAGCGGCTCCTTGTCCAGAAACCCGACCACCTCCATCTCGGGATGGAAGCCTTCGGAGAGCAGGCGCGCCACGCGCGCACCGATGTTCCCCGCTCCGACGATGAGCACCCGGTGCTCTACCGACTTGCGTCGGGAGGAGATGGCGTAACCCAAACCCCGAACCACCGGCAGCAAGACCGACCCGACGGCCGCGGTCAACAAGACCAGACCTGCCTGGTTCGGGTCCAGCCACCATAGGGAGACGGCGAAGGCCACGAGTACGGAGACGATCAGAACGCGGTTGAGCACCAGCGGCAGATCGTCGAGTAACGAGCGCCGCAGGCGGTTGTTCAACGCCTTGGACTGCGCCAGAGCCGCGACCCACAAGCCACCCAGAAGCACGAGAACCACCGCGTGCCAGGGCAGGAACGCCCGCTCCAACGCTCCGGTCCAGATCGCCCAGCTCCCCACGCCCGAGAGAAGGGCCGCCAGCGCGTCCGGCGCGGCCGCGGCTATCGACCGACCCCTCCTACCTTCCGAAGGGCTGCCGCGACGGAAGCTCCCCGGAGGTACCGGACGGTCCAACACCCCCTGAGCGAGCCCCTCGCCCCGCCTCGTCGCGCGTCGCGCGCGACCGGCTTGCGTCCCCCGCAGTAACGGCATACCGGAGGGCCAGCCCCCGCCTCTCTTGTAAACCCCGATGTCTTCGCCCAACAACTTCGCACCAGCCTTCACTACTTATTTGTGTATCCGCGCGCAACAAGCGCGAGGGTGTGCCGCATTCCTCCCAGCCGACACACCACTCTCCAACGCAAGGGATAGTCCATCCCCTCCCGAAGCCTCGGCGAACGGGCATACCCTCTCGTTCTTCTCCCGCCCCTCCATTACGGGGATACTTCTCAAAATCTCTGGTTACAGCCGAACGTCGTAGCACCGGGACGAGCCTCGATGGCATTAGACCCAACCTTAAACGCCTGACCAAATATTACCGCTCTGAGGGTTAAAAAGTGCGTGTTTTCCAGGGGTTTTGCACCCTGCACGTCCCAAGGTACACCCGCCGGTGTTGCACCGGACTACGACTAAGGTGTACGTTTGGTACAACTCAAGTATAAGTTGAGACGGGGGCGGCGCTCGTGTTGATCCGCCGCGCGTGAAGATACGTATCATTGTGCCGTGCCTGTCGAAGAGGAAGAGACTGGAGTAGCACAGGTGGAGCAGTCCGACAAACATCCGTCCCATCGGCCCCTGGAGCTGATCTGGATCGACTGTCCTTATCCGGTCGCGAGCATAGGCTTGGCGAGAATACTGGAGAAGATAGCCCGCGTGCACACGGGGGAGGAGCCGCCGGACGAGGCCGCGAGTGTGGTCATCCTCGGCGTCGGCGGGATCGAGGAACTTTTCGGGGGCGTCGAACGGATACAGGCTCGGAGCCCGGAGGCCCTGATCCTCGTTTTCGGCCTGTACCTGGACCTACTCGTGGCACGCGCCGCGCTCCAGGCGGGGGCCAGGGGGTTCATACACGCGGGCATGCCCGCCGAGCAGCTAACGCGGGCCGTCGAGGTGGCCGTCGAGGGCAAGATTGCGGCACCGCGGCAGTTGCTGGAGCGATTGATCGTCCAGGAGGACATCGTCGACCCCGACGTCCTCTCCGCGCGCCAGCGGGAGGTTCTGGAGCTCGTGAACAACGGCCTCACCAACGCCCAGATAGCCAAAAAGCTCTTCCTGACGGAGTCGACGGTCAAGCAGCACCTGCGCTCGGCCTTCAAAGCGCTCGGCGTGAGCAACCGCACCGAAGCCGCCAAACTCCTTCGCAACGGCGACTGATCTCGGTCAGGAGGCACAAAGTCTTACAAGTGCCTCTTCTTGCGTGCTAGACTTGGCGCTTTGCGGCAGATTGTCACTCGCAAGGAGATGCTTTCTATATGGACAAACAGAAAGTCCTCGTAACCGGCGGCGCCGGGTTCCTGGGGATCAACCTGATCCGCCACCTCATGGCGCGGGGCTTCGCCTGCGCCTCATTCGACGTCGAGGAGTTCGACTACCCGGAACGCGACCGGGTGGAGACCACGAAGGGCGACATCCGGGACAGGGTGGCCCTCGACCGGGTGATGGAGGGGGTGGACTTCGTGGTGCATACCGCTGCGGCCCTGCCGCTCTACTCCCCGGAGGACATCCACACCACGGACGTCGAGGGGACGAGAAACGTGCTGGATACGGCCCTGAGGCACGGGGTGAAGCGCGTCGTACACATCTCGTCGACCGCGGTCTACGGCATCCCCGATCATCACCCGCTCCACGAGGACGACAAGCTTGAGGGCGTGGGGCCGTACGGGCAAGCCAAGATACAGGCCGAGATGGTCTGCCTCGAGTACCGCGCCCGTGGCATGATCGTGCCGATCATCCGGCCGAAGTCTTTTATCGGACCGGAGAGGCTCGGGGTCTTCGCGCTGCTCTACGACTGGGCGTACACCGGGCATAACTTCCCGATGATCGGGAGCGGCAACAACCGCTACCAGCTTCTGGACGTCGAGGACCTGTGCGACGCCATCCATCTGACCCTCACCCTCCCCGAGGCTCAGGTCAACGATACCTTCAACATCGGGGCCGAGGAGTTCACTACGATGAAGGAGGACTACCAGGTAGTCCTCGACCACGCCGGCCACGGCAAGAAGGTGGTCGGCTTCCCGGCGGCGCCGGCGATCTGGGGCCTCAGGGTCCTAGACAAGCTCAAGGTCTCCCCGCTGTACAAGTGGGTCTACGAGACGGCCTCTAAGGACTCCTTCGTCTCCATCGACAAAGCGAAGAGGCAGCTCGGTTACGCGCCGAAGTATTCCAACAAGGACGCCCTGCTCAGAAACTTCCGGTGGTACCTGGAGAACCTGGATCGGTTCCAGAATGCCTCCGGCGTCTCCCACAGGGTGCCATGGAAGCAGGGCGCGATCGGATTCCTCAAGAAGGTCTTCTAGGGGACGAGGGGGCCTTTGGCCCCCTCGCTTCGCATCCTATTGAAGGCGGTAGTAACTGCGGACCTGGGCTTCCAGCTCGGGGGTCATTTCGGCCCCTGAGCTGAGGGACGGGGCGTTCTTTACCGTGTCCCTGTGGGTCGACGCCGTTATGGTGCTGCTGTTGTTGTCGACCGCGCAGATGTCGAGCGGGAGCACGGTGGAGCTCGTCCCCGGGAGCAAGCCCGCGAGCCCACCGCTCACCGCTACGTACTCCCGCTGATCCACCTCGTTCACGTAGGTAGTGTCGACGGAGCCGATCTTCTCCCCGTCCGCGGCGACCACGTCGTACCGGGCGTACCTGTCCCCCAGCTTTCTGAAACCGCCGGTACTGTCCATAGCACTCATTCTGCACCTTTCCCTTGCCACGCCGTTCTC
>JADDPY010000153.1 GCA_016781635.1 Rubrobacter sp. | reverse complement strand
GGCGTCGGCCGTCGTCACGGGGCCCACGGCATCCAGAAGTACACGGAGTCCCAGACCGTCGCCGTGCAGCGGGTTCTTCCGGTCGCCCCGCCCCCGGGGCTGGGCGCCGAGCGTTACGCCAGAATCGCGACGGCGGCCCTCAAGGTGCTCGCGCGCATCCCCGGCCTCAAGTAGCCCCCAGGAGGAGAGTCAGAAGCGTCAGGTAGGCCGCGCTCGCGACGATGAGGGCGAGGGCGAACCGCCAGTTGCGCTTCGGCCCGATCTCCAACGGGTGCATCTCCGAGAGCCGGGCGAGCATCGTCACGGAGTTGGAGAAAGGCGTAAGAAGCAGGGCGCACGAGGAGCCGAGCAGGATCGCCATCGCCCATAACGCGGGCGAAGGGCTCTCGATAAGCGGAAAAGCGGTGTTGATAAGCAAGACCAGCGGCACGACGTGTATTCCCATCACGAACCCCGTGCCGACCACGAGCGCCAGCGCTGGTGCGACGAGCACCGGCGGAAGCGCCCCCAGGGCGTCCCCGACGGGGGCGAGGGCACCGAGCGCCTCCAGTGAGAGCACCAGGATGCCTGCCGAGACAAAGATCGCGAACTCCGCGTGCGAGGAAACCAGCGATTCGCGCGCCTCCCTGGCGAGCCTGCGAACCGGGGACGTCCTACGGAGCAGCACGGTCGCAAGCACCGCTATACACAAGACCACCGTAGCGACCGTGACAGCGATGGCGCCCGTCAGGGAGAGCCCGGGGAGGAGCAAGTTGGCGAGCTCGACCGCCGAGACGAGCAGCACGGGGTAGAGGAGCACCGCGATCGCCCCGCGGTCCAGGGTGACCTTCGGGGCTTCCTCGGTCTCGTCCTTGTCCCGCTGTGCGACGATGAGCATCGCGGCCATGCCCAGCCCCACGAACGGGAGCATGACCGCCAGGAGCATCGGGTACGAGACGCCGGTCAGCTCGATGGTCGTCGCCGTCAACAGGTTCAGGTTCGCCCACAGGGGGACGAAAGAGAAGGCCCGCCCCGCCCATGTCAGGGCCTCGATGCGCACCGCGGGCGTGGCGCGGCGTGAGATCACATCCACAAGCACCAGTGCCCCGACGTCCAGCACCGCCCCTAGGACGTGCCCCAGCACCCCCGCCGTCGGCCCGGCACCCACCCCCCTCCTCGTCAGCGCCCCCATAAGTGCCCGGATCTGTACGGTGTAGCGCGCCGCCCGAATGGGATACCCCGCCGCGCTCAGGACCAGCAGTACCGCGACCACCCCGAAGTAAGCCGGCAGCCCCCCAAAAAACTCCTCGGCATCGAACTTGCCCGTAAGCACCGCCGTCCCCAGCGCCGAGAAGGAGACCAGGGCGAGCCCCTTATGAAACGAGCTCGAAAAGGGCACGGATATCGCGTACAAGAGTAGCCCCGCCCCCAAAAATACCGCCGTCGCGAGCCCCCAACCCGGCGCGAAAGCCACGACCGCATAGGCGAGCAGGAAGACCGTCCCGAGCGGCGCACGCGCCGCATCAAGCCACTGGCGCACCCTCCCGGACGAAGCCGACTTGCCGCCGCCATCCCTCACCCGCGCCTCCACACGTCTCGCGAACCCATCACCATATCCGGCGATTCTACAGGTCAGGCCTAAGGCTCCACGCAAAGGTGACCGCAGTCACCCGATCGCGAGCGAGCGATCCGCGATTACGATAGGCTCCCTATCACACCATAAGACCCGAACAACCACAGCGCTCCAAAGCCCCGGTTATTTTAGAAACCGGGTTTCAAACTCGGCGATGAGGGTAATAATGATTATTAGTTTTGGTAGAGTTGCGTACAAGAGGTCTGGAGAGCGTAACCGGAGAAAGTTGGTTGAGCTTGACAGAGTCAAGGGATCGAGTATATTATGCGGGTGGTAGTCGAATTACAATATATTTTTTGTTTCCCTAAACCCGATTAAATCCATCAGGGCAGCATCAATCAGATAGTGCGAACTCGGGGAAGCTTGTGAGTGAGTTCTCTGGGGACGGTGCATTTAGGTCTGTGGCTCCGTAGGTCGGGCGGGGAAAATTTTCAGGAGGAGAAGAAGATATGGCAGCAAAAAAGGATAAGAACGTAGCGCGCGAGGCCGAGACGCCGGAGCTTCTG
>JADDPY010000076.1 GCA_016781635.1 Rubrobacter sp. | reverse complement strand
AAGTACGACACGTGTCAGCACGCGCTGCTACGCTGGCTGCTCCTCAATAGGTATGATGTAGTCCAGGATACGGGTTGGTACGGGTTCGCTCGGATGCCAGCCTGCGAGCTCGTGCGCTGTTCTCGGGTCCATGCCAAACTCTGCTTGTGCCCATTGCTCAAATTGCAGGCCGGTCATGCGTAACTGAACATCCCGCATAGAAGCTGCGACATGAGCGAGTGATGAAAGAGCCGACGCAATAGTTGCCTCTGCCTCGCGTAATGCTTGCTGTTCATCTGCGGTCATGGGTTCATTCTGCCCAATGTTGGCCGTCTGCATGGTCGCTACTGTGCCGTGCTTGGTGGTATAGGTGCGTGTGTCACTGTCATCGGATGACAGAGAGCGCCGAAGCTCACTGACAAAGTTGTTACTGACGCCGCAACGCCGAGCAATCTCCCGATCACTCCACTGTGACCATTCAGCGTCTGTCAACAGATGTGTAACGGCCCGGCGCTTATCTGCGTTGGTGCGCCGCAAACCATGCGCGGCATTCGCACCAACTGAGTACAGCATGGCATCACGTAATGTCCCCTGGCGTACATCAGCATTAATTGATTCGCGCCCGGCTTGGTGAGCTGCTTGTACGCGATGAAAGCCATCGGCAAGCCAATACTGACTGCCATCATAAAACACAATAATCGGCGGGAATTGTGCCCCATTTACTACCGCCTCAGCATAGTCGGCGATAACTATTTGATTTAACTCAGCGCGTGATTGGGTGCCGCCGTCGGTACGAAGCGCTGCAAGTAGAATATTCACGCCTGCTGCTCCTCTTCCATGTTCAGAATATCGCCAACATTGCAATTGAAGTAGCGGCACAGCGCACCGAGGTCTTCAAGCGGTACGCGGCGCATCGTATTGTTCAACAGTCGCTGGACTGTTGGCACGCTGGCCCCCGCCTCACTCGCGATCGTGCGAATACCGAGACTCCGCTTCTCGCGTAGTTCCTTCTCGGCCACTAGGATTTTTAGCCTGCTATGCACGGTTTTCATACCTCCTGCTTATACAGCAAGATTGCTATACTTGCAAATATACCACTTTATAAAACATATCGCAATATAGTATTGACATTCGTATCACTTAGTGATATGATAGCAGCAGGTAAAAAAACGGCCCGCCAGTGTCGGAAGCACTGACGAGCCAATGACACGAGGAGAACGATTCCCATGTCAAACGCTATTCTAGCACAATCCATCAACCGCACAACCGTCGGTCATGCCCTCCGCATCCTTCGCCGCGAGTATGCCCACAACGCCACCGCCCTTAATGCCTTGAATAAGGCATCGGTTGAACTGTCCATGACCATCTGGAGCTTCGACGGTGAAACCCTTGTGCTGGAGTCACGCACCACCATTGGCCACAAGTACACGGTTACGGCCCAGGGTTGCGACGGCTCGTGCAAGGCCCGCGGCTCCCACTGGCATCTGCAAGCCTTCGAGCTGCTCATGCGGGCCGCTCGCATCGCTGTCCAGCCTGCCAAGCCCCGCATGACAGACGAACAGTACGCCGCTGCGGTTGCCGCCTGTGACGATCTCTTTTAGGAGGTCGTCCATGCTGCTCTTTTGCCTGGTGCTTGTGGTGCTGGGACTCCTGCACCTGTGGATGCACCACACCGACTTTGGAAGTTGAGCCGATTGGGCGAATTCTGCCGATTTCTTGCATGTGCCCCGCCAAAATGGGCGACGGCTCATACTGCCGATCCAAAGCCTAGTCCGCTCGGGGCAGTCGCTGTGGCTGCCCCCTAGACACATCGTAGGGAGTCTACTATGTCCACCACACCCAACGCACCGACCGCCAATGCCGATTCGCCGATTCGCTACACCACGCTGGGCAGCCTGATGATAGCCCATGACCAGTGCGACGGGTCGGTCGCCATCTCCCGCGAGCTGGACACGCTGCTGTTGTCGCGCACCGAAGCTGAGTTTGTGTTTGTCTTTTTATCTGGGCAGTTCGCACCGGCAGCACACTTCCGTCTATCAGATGATTTGCTCGTCTATCTCCTACCGAACCTGCTTACGTATCTGGAAGAGAAAGCGTTGATCCAGCCGCCGGCCGAGGAGCTGGCCCGCCGCACGCAACGTACGCAGCCGGTTGCCTCTCAGGCGAAGCCCCTGGGTCTCTCACCGGGCATTCATGCCGACTATGA
>JADDPY010000081.1:540-2172 GCA_016781635.1 Rubrobacter sp. | reverse complement strand
CGACCACCAGTATCGTGCGCTTGCCCATCTTTCGCCTATGCCCTCCCTGGTCGAGCCGGTCCCGGTGTTCCTTCTACCCTGTCTTGAGCTCGAACCGCGTTGCGCCCGTCCTCCTTAATGCTTGTGGTGCGACTCGCCGGCCTGCGTCGTGGGGCCTTCCTGACGTTCGGTTGAGGCCTCAATTTCGGCCAGGTATCCCCGCATCAGCTCGATCTCCGCCGACTGTTCGTCCCTTATGGTTCGGGCGAGTTTCGCGAGCTCGGGGTGCTCGGCCTCTTCCAGCGCCTTCTCGGCCATGTCGACGGCCATCTGGTGGTGCGGGATCATCATGCGCAGGAACATCTCGTCGGTCGCGTCGCCGCCCATCGTCTCTTGCATCGAACCGCCCATCATCTGCTCCATCGTCCCGTCGCCCATCATGCCGGCGGACATCCCGGACGTCTGCCCGGCGTCGCCGTACCATTCCCCGCGCCACTCCTGCATCTGTTTTATCTGCTCGGACTGGCTCTGCCGGATGTTCTCAGCGAGCTGGCGAAGCTCGGGGCGCTCGGAGCCGGAGATCATGTGCTCGGAAGACATGATCGCACCCTCGTGGTGCATCGTCATCTGGTAGATAAACTGCAGGTCGAACGGCTGCTCTTCGTCGAACGAGCCCATCATGCCGCCGGACATGCTTCCTCCGCCGTCCATCATGAAGCCCATGCCGCCCATCATCGAGCCCATCCGTCCGCCGTTCATCATGCCACCGTCGTCTGCCTCGGATTGCGCGTTGTCTTTGCCCATCATGGAGCTCCCCTGGCCCTGAGCATAGACCGTTCCGCCCCCCACCGCGAGCAGAGCCGCGGTGGCGAGCCCGGCCGCCAACAGCTTGGGTTTCTTGCCTCTTCCGAAGGCATTCCCCTCGCCCTTCAGGACGCCCAGAAGCCTCTGGTACTCCCCGGCGTCGATCTCGCCCGAGGCGAAGCGACCGCGCAGTATCTCTTCCTGCGAGTTTCTCGTTGGGTTGCTCATCTCTCGTCTCCTTCGATTCGGGTGCTTGCCGGAGAACCGGCTCTCTTCGTAAAGAAAGATAACCACCCGCCGTGAAGAAGCCGTGAAGAGTCGATGCTTCTGGCCGGGCGACGGCCCTGCCCCGGGGTAGGACGGAACAAGCTGTCCGGAAGGGTCGGACCGCGAAGGGGTTCGGGCGCCCTCGCGCAGAGAGAGCCAAAACGTGTCCCGTTACCAAAGTTTGATCGTTGACTAACGACCATCAGCGGTAGCAAGATGGCCGTGACGAACACTCCTCATATTCGTGAGCATCCGACCACGACGTCGTCGGATGTGGGAACGGGCAGTCGCGGCTGCCCGCCCTCACAAAAACCGATCGGGGTACGTTCGGCGATACCCGTGGGAACCTGGAGAGGAACCTCTTTGGGTAGGGCGGACGTGGTGGCGTCGCGCTCCTCCTACGCAGCCGTTTTGATGCCCCGCCGGACGAGCCACAGTACCGCCGGGTAGCCGGTCAGGAACCCCAGGATCAGCCCGATCTGCATGAGGAACAAAAAGGTCACGTCGGTGAGGGGGGGCATGAAGAGCAAGAAGTGCATGACCAGCATCCAGCCGCCCATCCCGACGTCGAAGGCCAAAACC
>JADDPY010000081.1:0-527 GCA_016781635.1 Rubrobacter sp. | reverse complement strand
TCAGCAGGGCCACCCCGAGCCCCTTGCCCGACGAGAGCCCGCGCGCCGGCACGGTCGAGAAGAAGAACTCGAAGACGAACAGGAGTGCCGTGGCGATCACGGCAATGACCAGGATCATCGCCCACAGGTCCAAACCGGCGATCGTCAGGCCCGAGAAGACGACCAACGGCACGCCTATGACGTGGCCTATGGCCGAGGCAGCACCGCCCGGGGTGCCCCCGGTTGCGGCCGCGGCGGGAAGGCTTTTTCCAGGGGGGGCGCCGTGCTCCTTCTGCCACTTGTCGCTGCGCGAGCGGCCCCACCGGTTGTAGGCCCAGAGTCCGAGCGGCCCGAGGTAAAGGGCTGTTATGGGCCACACCGCCTCCATGACGCTGGTACGCTGGCGGTAGCCGCGACCGAGGATGTCGTAGAGGATCGCGACCGCGCAGAAAACCGCGATGCCCACGAAGATCCAGGAGATCACCGTCAACCACATAGGGATCATGGGCTCCATGGCGCCCATGTCCATGCCTTCCATGTTCATGATA
>JADDPY010000509.1 GCA_016781635.1 Rubrobacter sp. | reverse complement strand
GCGCTGGGCGCCCGGGTGAAGCTCCAGGGGCGCAACGTCCCGGGCCGTCTCGAGGTTGAGGTTCTTGGCCTCGGGGTGGACTCTTTCGAGCTCGGCCTTGCGATCGAAGAGGAGCTTCGTGACCCCGTAAGCTGTCTCTTCGTCCATCGACTCGTTCACGACCAGCAGGTTCGGAACGGCGATGGTGGGCACCTCCTCGTCGAAGCCTTCGTAGGTGCCGGCCGGTATCGTCGACTCCTCGTACGCCTCGCCGTACTTCTCCCGCAGGGCGTCCGTGTACTCGGCCGTCGGGAGCAGCACGATCGGGTCGGAGGTAGCGAGGTCCGTCACGGAGCTCGTCGGCAGGCCGCCGGACCAAAAGAAGGCGTCGATGGTGCCGTCCCTTATGGCGGCGACGGAATCTTCGACGCTCAGGGGCTGACGTTCTATGTCGGAGTCGGGGTTTATGCCAGCGGCTTCGAGGATGCGCAGCGCTATGACCTCGGTCCCGGAGTTCGGGGAGCCGAGGGAGACCCTCTTGCCCCGGAGATCCTCTATCGTCCTTATCTCGGAGCCTTCGAGGGCTACGACCTGCGTGTAATTGTCGTAGAGCTGCGCGAGAGCCCGGGCCGGGACGGGCTCCTCGAAGCTCTCCTTACCCTCGACGGCGTCGCTCGCGGTGTCGGCGAGGGCGAACGCTATGTCGCTGTCTTCATTGCCTATAAGGGTCATGTTATCCACGGAGGCGGAGGTCGACTCGGCGGCTGCCTCGAAGCCTTCCATGTTCTGCGAGATCTGCTCTGCTATACCGCCCCCGTACACGAAGTACACCCCGCCCGTCCCGCCCGTGGCGATGGAGAGCCGCTGCCCGCTCCCCGGAGCGCCTCCCCCGCTGCAAGCCGCGAGTAGGCCTACGACGAGCAGGGCCGCCACGACCGCCGGAACGGCTCTCCACAGGCGCGGTACCCCGTCCAAAATATACCTTCGCATGAGAATCCCCTTCCCCTTCTCCCTAGAGCCCGGACCTTCGAGAAGACGTGAAAAGCTCGATACGACCATCCTCCGTTTCCCATTCGGGACTATATGAGGGTCCCATACCCCGGTCAACTTGGCCCGAGGGGGCGAGGCTCTCGCTGCTTGCGACGACTGCCCCCCCGTGAAAGAATAACTCTTGTGGGCCGTGCTTCCCGCCGGAGAAGGGGACTCCGCGGGCATCAAAGCCGGGGAAGATGGGGCCTTGCTATGCGAAACGGCGGGAAACATCACAGCAGTCAAGAGGAGGTCAACGAATGGACTTCGAGTACTCCGAGAAGGTGCAGAAGCTCCGGGCCGAGCTCACAGAGTTCATGAACGAGTATGTCTACCCCAACGAGAAAACCTACCACGAGCAGGTCGCGGAGGCGGATAACCGCTGGGAGACGCCCCCGATCATGGACGAGCTCAAGGAGAAGGCGAAATCCGCAGGGCTTTGGAACCTTTTCCTCCCGGGATCCGAATACGGGGCGGGGCTTTCCAACCTGGAGTATGCACCGCTCTGCGAGATCATGGGCCGCAGCCTCATAGCCCCGGAGGTCTTCAACTGCAACGCCCCGGACACCGGGAACATGGAGGTCCTCGCCCGCTACGGGAGCCCCGAGCAGCAGGAGAAGTGGCTCAGGCCGCTCCTCGACGGCGAGATCCGCTCCGCCTTCTGCATGACGGAGCCGGACGTCGCCTCCTCGGACGCGACGAACATCCAGGCGCGGATCGAGCGGGACGGCGACGAGTACGTCGTAAACGGGCGCAAGTGGTGGTCGACGGGGGCCGGGAGCTCGCGCTGCAAGATCGCCATCTTCATGGGCAAGACCGACCCGGAGGCGAAGCGCCACGAGCAGCAGTCCATGATCCTGGTGCCTCTCGACACGCCGGGCGTGACGGTGGAGCGAACCCTCTCGGTCTTCGGCTACGACGAGGCCCCGCATGGGCACGCGGAGATCTCCTTCAACGATGCGAGGGTCCCCGTCGATAACATCCTGTGGGGCGAAGGCAAGGGCTTCGCCATCGCTCAGGGCAGGCTAGGGCCGGGGCGAATCCATCACTGCATGCGCCAGATCGGCGTCGCCGAAAGAGCGCTCGAGCTCATGTGCGACCGGGTCAAGAACCGGGTCGCGTTCGGCAAGCCGCTCTCCGAGCAGGGCGTGATCATGGAGTGGATCGCCGACTCCAGGATGGA
>JADDPY010000390.1 GCA_016781635.1 Rubrobacter sp. | reverse complement strand
CGGACTTCGAGCGCTTCGTCCTCTACGACCGGCTGCCGTTCTTGAAGTGAACCACAGACGAACCCTCTGATACCTCGGCCGGCGGGGGACCGAAGCGGTAGGTCACCTGTATCTCCGTCCTTCCGTCGTCGGGCCGCTTGCCGGCGGAGATGGACTGCACGAGCAGCTTCACGAGCCGCCTGCGCGCCCGGAATGCCTCCTCGGTGTCGCCCTCGACCTCCTCGACGCGCTCCCGCAGCGCCAGTAGCCAGGCCTCCGTGGTGTCGGCGAGCTCCGACTGCTCCGCTCGGGGCCGTGCCCTGTATCACGGCTCCGAGCTGTTGTTTACAATACTTATTGTATCATACCCGCGAAGTGTCGTCTATAATTTTCCGCATAGGTACACGGTTTATGAGTGTTTTGGGTATCGAACATGTTACAAGCACCGGCGCTGAGAGAGCTTCGTTGTGACGGACGGTGAGGGCACGTGACGGCCCCGCCGGTTGCCCTCTCGAGGTCCTGGCCAGATGCCTGTGATGAACGCGCCGACGACCGATCTTCGTGCTGAGGGGGTTCTCCGAAGGTTGCGGAGAAAGTTCCAAGATCTAGCCCATATGGGGGATGCGCTTGGCCCCGTGCTACCTCGATACTTGCGGTGCTATAGCAAGCAAGGGCGGAGGCCACACCTTCTTCCGCCCCGCCGAAGAAGGGCGTGCGGGCATGAGGCGAACCGTTCGAGGCGCGATGGGTAGCTGTTCTGTGCATTCGGGTGCCCAAGGAATGAGCCACATGACCACCACAGAATGAGCCACCTGACCGATGCGTGGTCCCTCGTTCCGGTCCGATACTTGGCGGTGTCGCCACGCAGAGCGGGTTCTTTGGCCGAAGGGGCAGGGCTCCTGCCTCACGCACGGGCGGCGTGTACGCAGGCGGGGCGGGTCGTTCTTTGGCCGACGGGGCAGGGGCCTCGCCTCCATAGCGTACGAAGTAGGGAGCGCGGATCTAAGGAACGAAGGACTTTGAAGTAACTCTACGAAGCTTTGGAGGCTTTCCCTGTCCTCTCTGATTCGTAACGCGCTTCGTAACGGTCGGTAGACGGCCGGTAGGTAGGGTGGACGTACGGTAATAAACAGCAAAGGCGGCTCAGATGTCTGGCAGGATCGTTGACGAGGGATCTAGGGGATCGGGGAGGGTCATAGTTGCGGCGCGGGTAAAGGGGCTCTTCGAGATGCGGGAGGCGAAAGTCTTCGTCGTGTTGACGGCGGCGATCCTGTTCGCCCTGGCGCTCGCTCTTGCGGCGGGTCCGGCGGCGGCGCGGTGCGGCATAGATGACGCGGACTGCGGCCCGCCGGAGCCGGATCTTCCTCCCCCCACCTTCCCCACGAACGGCGAGTTCGGTTGGAGCATGGAGAACCGCTTCGGGCGCGACGACGACCGCGACGGCGTTACCGACTACCACTGGGACCAGGCGACCGCCACCTACGCCCAGTCCTACGTCAACCCCACCGCTTTCAAGGTGAACTTCGACGGCTGCCCCTCTCAGGAAGAGTACGATAGGTCAGAGACTTCCAGCACTACCAATTCCTACACCTGGGACTTCGGTGACGGGACCACGAGGACGGTCCAGAACTGCCGCCCCTCGCACACTTACAGGCGGGAAGCACCTTACACCGCGAAGTTGACGTACCGGGATCCTTCGACGAACGCGGAGGTCAGCTCCGAAGAGCAGATCACGGTTCAGGACCACCTCATAGTTTCCCTCGGTGATTCCTACGGAGCCGGCGAGGGCGCCGTGGATCGTCCTATCCCCACCCGCTACGGCTGGGGAGAGTTTGAAGGAGAAGACCGTTATGGATACTGGCCGACCGGAGAGGCGAAGTGGGTGGACAAACGCTGCCACCGCTCCGCCAACGCGGGGGCGGCCCAAGCGGCGCGTTCGCTGGAGTACGCAGACCCCCATTCTTCCGTCACCTTCATCTCCTTCGCGTGCTCGGGCGCGACGATCAACCGCCCGACCGAGCTCGCCCTCGGCCTGGGTGGAAAGGTGCCGCAGGGTTCGGGCATGCTCGGCCCCTACAGGGGCATAGATCCCCCGCCCGGTCCAGATGGTGACGAACAGACAATTTACCCCGAGAACTGGCTGCCGCCGCAGGTGGACGCCCT
>JADDPY010000562.1:1441-2155 GCA_016781635.1 Rubrobacter sp. | reverse complement strand
CATTGGCCGCCCGCGTGGGGGTGCTTGACGCAGCAATGGGCGCCGGGCCTAGCCTCCCCGACGTAGGGGTTAGGGTGTCCGTTCGTCATTCTCTCTCCAGACGTGAAACGCCCCCGCCCGAAGGCAGAGGCGCGAGTGGAAACAATTGTTGTCATTCCGCGCGGAACGCGGAGGGGAACGTGGTGGTCCCCGGCTCCTATGAGGCATGGTCGGATCACCGGCTAGAGAACGTCGGCGTCGGAGCCGTGCCGGCAGGTCGGGCAGAGAAGATCGCCCTCGAAGTACGTGAGCGACTCCTGGACCTCGGAAAGATCCCGGCTCCAGGTACGAACCCCGCAGCCGTCGCAGACGGCGGAGCGCCGGGCGACGCGCTCGGCAGCTATCAGGTGGCTGCAATGCTTGTGAGAGGCGAAGCCCCTACACTCGCAGCGGTTGCGCTCGGGGCGGGTGCCGACGCGGACCTCGTACAGCCCGTTGGCCTCGGTGCCGGAGGGGACGATGTAGCGACCGCCGCCCTGGTAGCTGGCGAGGATGTCGTCGGCGTGGAGCTCGTACAGACCGAGGCCGCGGAGGACGTAGGCGAGTTCGGGGGTGGATGGGTGCGCGGGTTGCGCTATCCTTTGGTCGATCAAGAGAAGCTCCTCTTGGTCCGGCCCGGGGGTGTTGGTAGCACCGCTCGGGCATTGCTATGTCTTCCACTATTAAACCACACCT
>JADDPY010000562.1:0-1343 GCA_016781635.1 Rubrobacter sp. | reverse complement strand
CGGGAACGCCGAGGACTAACGCAGAAGGAGTTGGCCCAGGCAGCCAGGGTTAGCCCTCGAAGCGTCGCCGGCTACGAAGCAGGCCAGAGCATCAGGCCGAATACGGCCCGAAAAATTGCCGATGCGCTCGAGATAGCCGTAGAAGACCTGCTGAATACCGCCGGAGAGTACGAGCTAGACAGGAGGAAAAAGAGCCGCCCAAAAGCCCAACCGCTGCTCTGGTCGGATGAACCGCGAGAGCAGCGGCCCTTCAACTTCCGAGAGGCCCGCGAAAACCTAGAGGAATATTGCGAGCAATGGGAGCGGCTTATCGCCGAAGGCAAGCTAGACGAAACGGCCCTTTGGTGCTTCTTTGACTCCGGGTGCTGGATACCGATGATGGATATCGCGCTAGCCGCGGAACTCCACGAGCTACACAGGACCACCGGCCTAGAGGGGCACGAGCTTACGGAGAGGTCGGAGATCGCTCGGGCCAACGATCGTTACCTAGCGCTGTCCAGCAAGATTTTCCGTGCGTTCAAGGAGATGAGGCCTGACATCTTCGACGACCCCGAAAACCCAAAAACCAACGTGATCCGCTTTGAAGCAGCCCGCGACCGCTTGGCTGAAGGGCCAGGCCGAATGTTCGGATAGTGATGCCGTGCGCACAGAGAAAAGGGGCGACTCCCGACCAAAGGTTCGCCCCGACACCGACCCCCACGCCAAGGAGGTTCTGAATGACAGTCTACACCGATGCCGGCCGTGAGGCCACGATAACGAAGCTCGAGCGCAACGCGGCCAAGAACCGGCTGCTGCTGAAGACGGTCAAGGACCAGCGCACGGGCCGGGAGATGCAGGTGGAAGACTACTTCGTCTTCCAGGCTCGGTGCATAAGGAAGTTCGGCCTCGCCGCCGGCGTCTACCTTCGGCAGCTCGTCTTCTGGGAGGGCAAGGGCCAAGACCCGGACGGCTGGATCTACAAGTCCGAGGACGAGATGGAAAACGAAACCGGCCTCCGTCGTCGCGCCCAGCGAGAGGCCCGCAAGGTGCTGACGGCTTGCGAGGTCCTCGAGGAGAAGCGTAAGGGCGTGCCGTGCCGACTGTTCTACCGCGTTAACCTGGAGAAGCTAGCGGAGGTCCTGGAGGCTCCGGGCTCGACGCTCAACCAATGGAAGCGCGGCGCAAAGAAGGACCCCGAGACCGGCAAGTACCACCGTGCCGAAGGAGCAACCCTAAACTACGACTCAAGTCAGGACGGTAATAGGGACCTTTCTAGTGAGGACGGTATTACCGACCGGACAAGTGAGGACGGTATTACCGACCTGGCAAGTTGGGACGCTATTACCGACCCAGCAAGTCAGGAC
>JADDPY010000130.1 GCA_016781635.1 Rubrobacter sp. | reverse complement strand
GACGGCGCCTTTCACGTTCAGCTTCCACCTCTCGACGTTTATGCGGGGCGAGGAGAGTACGGTGTCTATGAGGTAGAAATCCTCGTTGGGCGTCATCAAGGGCGGCATGCCGGGCACCTCGATCGAGGCCGCGGCCGGAGGCGGCGGAAGGGTCTCGTGGAGTACCGCACCCCCCTTGCTGCCGACCTCGATGGGTCCCGCGGCGGGCGCCTCCCCGGCGGCCCCGCCGGAGAGGGCTCGTCCCGTCCCGGCGGCGGCGAGGCCCACCACGGCGGCGACGCCACCCATCGCGAGAAAGTTTTTGCGGGGCACCGCGATACCGCGGTGGGAGTGCGCCTCCTTGTACCGGACGTTCATCGTGGGCGCTTCGCGAGAAGCCTCGTTCGCGGTCTGCGCCGGCGCGGCCTTCTTGGCGGGCTCCTCGGTGCGTAGGTCGGAGGTTCGGATGAGGTAGTCGGCGAACCAGGTCCCGAGGCCGAGGGCGGCCAGGATCGTAAGTATCACCGGAATCGGCGCGACAAACGGCTCCGTGAAGGCGGCGACCAGCGCGATCGCCCCGAGCCCCGCCACGCCGAGGAGGGCCGCAAGCCGGGACCGGAGGCTCAAGATGCCGAGGAGACCCGCGACCACGAGCGAGCCCACGACCGTCGACGTTATAAGCACGGGTATATCGGCGCTGCCGAGCGTTTCTATGGCCTGGGTAGCGAAACCACCCGGTGTTAGCTCTATGATCCGCTGCGCGATAGCCAGAAAAACCGACGGGACGAGATCGTAGATCCCGTGCGCCAGTTCCGCCAGCCCGAACGCCAGGATGGCCCCGACCGCCCCCGCGCCGAAAGCCCTCATCTTCCTATTCAAAACTCCACTCTCCGCTTCCTGTTCGCCGGGTATGGCCCCGGCAAAAATATTCGTGTTTCGTGCAGACAGAGTTTACTACCGAGTCTCCGTCCGACCTCTAATAGAGGTCACGTATAGGTTACGCGGGGCGGGCGGGTAACGGATCATTCACCGCCCGCCGCGAATGCCGGCGTTTTCCGCCGGGAAGCCCCGGTGGCTTGACACGCCGACCCTTTGAGTCTACAAAGGCCGTTACAGGCGACGACGGGAAGAGTAAGGTCGGAGAGCGTCGAGAGAGCGAGCCGGGGGCGGTGCGAGCCCGGCGCGGCGACCGGCCCGAAGATCCTCCCGGAGCCGCCGGTCCCAAAGCGAAGGGCGATGAGAGGGGTTCCCTCCGGTCCAGGCGTTAGTAGGCCCGGCCGGGTGAGCCCGTTACAGCGCATACAAGAGGTTCGGGGGTCCCCGGACAAGTGGGGTGGTACCGCGAGGGTTCTCTATGGGAGGCCCCCGTCCCTACGGTGGAGCGAGGCTTTGCTCCCTCCGTTGGGGCGGGGGCTTTTTATACGAGAGGCGTTGCATATGGCGTTCGATGGGGTGCGGTCGCGGGTGAGCTTCCCGAAGCTCGAAGAAGAGATGCTCGAGCTGTGGCGCGAGATCGGGGCTTTCGAGAAGTCCGTCGAGAACCGTCCGAAGGATAACCCGTTCGTCTTCTACGAGGGTCCGCCGACCGCCAACGGCCGGCCGGGTTTCCATCACGCCCTCGCGCGCGCCTTCAAGGACCTCATCCCCCGCTACAAGACCATGCAGGGCTACCGCGTCGAGCGTAAGGGCGGCTGGGACTGCCACGGTCTCCCCGTCGAGCTCCAGGTCGAGAAGGAGCTCGGGCTAGCCGGCAAGGCCGACATAGAGAAGTACGGCATGGAGAAGTTCAACCGCCTCTGCCGCGAGTCCATCTTCCGCTTCGTCGGAGAGTGGCGCCAGATGAGCGAGCGCCTCGGCTTCTGGGTGGACATGGACGACGCCTACTGGACCCTTGATAACTCCTACATGGAGAGCGTCTGGTGGGCCCTCAAGACCCTTCACGGCCGCGACCTCCTCTACGAGGGCTACAAGGTGACGGCCCATTGTCCGAGGGATCAAACGTCCCTCTCCTCCGCCGAGGTCGCCATGGGATACGAGACCGTGACCGATCCGAGCGTCTACGTGAAGCTCCCGCTCGTCGACGACCCGGATACGTCGCTCCTGATCTGGACCACCACCCCCTGGACCCTCGTCTCCAACACCGCC
>JADDPY010000012.1 GCA_016781635.1 Rubrobacter sp. | reverse complement strand
CGCCCGCCGCACCGGGCCCGGCCTATGCGACCGGAGCGAGGCCCATAAACTCGTCGACTATTTTGCTCGCGGCGTATCCCCAGCGGTTCTTCGAGGTTGGGCCGAGCAGGACGTTGTCCTCTTCGCCGAAGGGGAACTTCGTCAGTGGCAGGCCGACGGACCCGAGCCCCACGACCACAACGCTCTCGATCTCCCCTCGTGTGTGTCCCCGGCTCAAGCACCTTCCGCTTCCTGGCCCTCGGGGTTGCCGGTGGTGGGGAGGCGCCCGTCAAAGACCACGACGTTGTTCTTGCCCCTCTCCTTGGCCTCGTAGAGGGCGGTGTCGGCTTCCTTCAAGAGGTCGTCTATAGTTTTCTTCTCGCCCGAGGCGAGCTCGGCCAGGCCGCAGCTCACGGTAACGATGCCGTGGGGCGAACCTTCGTGCGGTATTGCCAGATCTTCCAACGCAGACCGCAGGCGCTCGCCGGCGACCGCGGCCGATTCGAGGGTTTGTTCGGGGAGGATCGCCAGAAATTCCTCGCCGCCGTAGCGGTAGGAGGTGTCCCCGGTCCGGAAGGTCCGCATCACGACTTCTGCGACCTTCTGGAGCACGTCGTCGCCCTTCAGGTGCCCGTATGTGTCGTTAAAGAGCTTAAAGTAGTCCACGTCGCAGAGGAGGGCCGAGTAGCTGTGGCCGTAGCACTCTGCCCGCGCGCTCAGGGTTTCCAGGTCCTCCCGAAGGCGTAGCCTGTTGCCGAGCTTCGTCAGGGGGTCACGCCGGGCCTGCTTGAAGAGTTCGAAGTTGAGTCTTTCGAGCTCCCTCTTCTGGCTGTTGAGCTGACGGTGGAGGCTCGTTACGCGGGTGGCGGCCAGAAGACGCGCACCGAGCTCCTCGCGATCAAGGGGCTTTGAGAGATAGTCGTCGGCGCCAGCCTGCATGCCTTCGAGGAGGTGTTTCTTGTCGCCGAGGGCCGTGAGGAAGACGAAGAAAGGGTAGCCGTCGCGCTTGCCCTCGTAACCCCGGACCTTCTCACAGAGGGCGAGGCCATCGAGCTTCGGCATCATCCAGTCGCTGATGATCACGTCGACCTCCGGGTTGGCGAGGTAAGTCTCCCAGGCCTCGAGCCCGTCGGAGGCCGCGATGCACTCGTGCCCCAGCTTCTCGACGGCGCGCTTGAGGATCATGCGGGAGACGGCGTCATCTTCTGCTATGAGGACCCGCAAGTCATCCCCCCTTCTTTAATTCTTCGAGCGCCGGCTTGACCCTGGCGTACTCGGATTCTAGATCCTCGAGCAAGGATGCGGCTTTCGAGAGGTCGCCCGAAGTGCCCGCGTCCTGGAGATCTGCGGCGATCGCGCTCATGTGGCGGGCGCCCATGTTGCCGGTCGAGCCCTTGAGGGTGTGCGCTGCCCGCTCGATCTCCTCGGCGTCCCCGGCAGAGACGGCTTCGCGCAGGGCCTCGATGCGGGGCTCCGCGTCTTCCACAAAAATGCCGACGAGCTCGGTGAGGATGTCTGGCTCGCCGTCCCCCGAGGATCCCAGCTCACGGAGCCCCGCGAGCACCTCGTGGTCGAGCGGGTCTCCGAGGAGGGCGTGGCCGCTGGCGGTCGGGTTCGCCATTCCGGAGGCGACGTCCGCCGCTGCCTCATCGCCGGGCCCGGGGGACGCGAGTGCCGTCACCCAGCGCTCCAGAACCTGGTCGAGCGCTGCGGGCTTGACGGGTTTGGCTATGTAATCGTCCATCCCGGCCTCGAGTGCGGCCTCCCTGTCCCCCTCCATCGCGTTCGCCGTCATCGCGATGATGGGGAGTCGGTGGATGGGGCCGCCCTGCCCGGAGGCCGCCTCTTCTCGGCGTCGGATCTCTCGGGTCGCGGCATAACCGTCCATCTTCGGCATCTGCACGTCCATCAGGACCGCCGCGTAGGGGTTCTCGTTCGAGAGGATGTCGAGGGCCTCCCTGCCGTCGCCGGCGAGATCCACGCGGTAGCCGAGTCTCTCGAGCATCGCCGCTGCGACCTTCTGGTTCACCAGGTTGTCTTCCACGACTAGGAGGTGGGCGCCCTCTACGCGGGGTACGACCTGCCTGAGGTTGTGACGGGTGATGAGCGGGACTTCGGGTGCCGTGCCGTTTGCGGCCCCGCCGTGCGAGCCCATCACCGTGAGCAGGCAGTTATAAAGTTCGGACTGGCGGACGGGCTTGGTGAGGTAGGCGGAG
>JADDPY010000408.1 GCA_016781635.1 Rubrobacter sp. | reverse complement strand
GTGAGGTTGCGCTCCAGGTCCAGCGCCTTGAGGTCCTCCGGTCGGTCGGCGTACCGGGCGGCGAGGAGCCGTACGAGGCGCTTCAGGAAGCCGGCGAAGTCTTCGCGGGCGCCGTAGGGCGGTTTCAGGCCGTCGAAGAGGTCCTGCCAGTACCGTTCCAGCCGCAGCAGAAAGGCCTGGACGTCGCGCGCCGGGAGCCCATGAGCTCCTCGCGTGCGGAGGCGCGCTCGGCGCCCTCGAAGGCCGAGCGCGCCTCCGGGCTCATATACAACGCGTTCTGGACCTTTGCCTCCTCCGGGGTCGTGAATGCCGGCCTCGCGGCCGGGAAATGCGACAAACAATCCTCATTATTCTATCTTTCGTACGGTCGGGGCTTTGGGGTGTTGGATCCCGTTGATAGCCGGTGGTTTCTTGTGTAACGATATGCTCGGCCTTATAAGACGCTCGAAGATCGGAAAGAACAAGTGGGTTACAACGTCAGGCTATCCGTCTCTTGCCCGGACGCCAAGGGGCTCATAGCGGCGGTCTCTTCGTTCATCTCGATGCACGATGGGAATATCCTGTCGGCTGACCAGTACGTGAACCGGGAGAGCGGCAGGTTCCTTATGAGGCTGGAGATCGAAGGGGACGGCTTTGGCCTGGAGCGCGACGAGTTCGCCTCGGCGTTCACGCCGCTCGCGAGGCGCCACCGGATGGACTGGCGCGTCTCCCTTACCGACACGCCACAGAAGATGGCGATCCTGGTTTCCCGCTACGACCACTGCCTCATCGACCTGCTCTGGCGCTGGGACGCCGGCGAGCTCGACGCGGAGATACCGCTCGTCGTCTCCAACCATCCCGATCTCGCCGGGCGCGTGGAGGCTTACGGGATCCCCTTCTTCCACCTGCCGGTGACGAAGGAGACCAGGGCCGAGCAGGAGGGCCAGATGCTGGGGCTGCTGTCCGAGCACGGGGTGGATTTCGTGGTGCTCGCACGCTACATGCAGATTCTGAGCCCTAAATTCGTGCAGGCTTACCCGGATCGCGTCCTCAACATCCACCATTCGTTCCTGCCGGCCTTCGTCGGGGCCGACCCGTACCGGCGTGCCCACGACCGGGGCGTAAAGACCATCGGGGCGACGGCTCACTACGTCACCGAGGACCTCGACGCCGGCCCGATCGTGCACCAGGACGTCGCCCACGTCACCCACCGCGACACCGTCGAAGACCTCGTCCGCCTCGGGCGCGAGGTCGAGCGCCGCGTCCTCGCCCGCGCCGTCCGCTGGCACCTGGAGGACCGGGTACTGGTGGATGGCCACCGCACCGTGGTCTTTGAGTAGCATAAAACTCACTTCATAAAAGGATATGCTGCGCTCTTGTGTGTCTGCTGTGGAGTAGGGTGAACGGGAGGGCAGCTTGAGCGGTCAGGAGAGACGTTTCAGAAGGCGTAACCACGGGGGACGTCTGTTCGCCTCGCTCGGAGGAGGCGTACTGCTCCTCGCGGCGCTGATGTTCGTGTTCGTGGGATGCGGCGGAGCCGGGCAGCAGGGTTCCCAGGGGGAAAGCTCCCAGGAGGCCGACGCACCGGAAGAGGGCAGCACCAAAAAGGCCGCGGACGGGGCCGCCGGTGGCGGTTCGACAACCGCCGAAACGACGGGCGGCATTACGAACGGCATGGGCGGTGAGACCACGGGCGGCACGACCGCCCAGCCCGGCGGTCAGACAATGGGGGAGACGACCGGAGGCGAGACCCAGCAGAGCTCGGGGCAGCCGTTCACGGCTATCGCGCCGCCGCCCGGTGCCCAGCCGCTGACCGAGGCTTCGGGACCGCCCGAGCCCCAGGGGACGCAGGCGGAGAGCAACGCCGTCGACCAGTACGGCCAGCCCATCGCTCCGGCGACGCGGACCGTGCCGCTCGGGCAGACGCTCGTGGCGGGGGCCGAGGACCTCTCGACCGGTCCCCTCAAGAACAATCGTCTTGTGGCGTACTATGGGAACCCGCTCTCCGGGTACATGGGCGTGCTCGGAGAGACGGACCCGCAGACGATGATGGCGAACCTCAAGGAGCAGACGGCAGAGTACTCGCGGCTCGACCCGGAGCACCCGGCGGTGCCGACCATCGAGCTTATAGCCTCGACCGCCTCCAGGGAGCCGGGCGCGAGCGGTCTGTACATCAACCAGCTTCCGACCGAGCTTATAAAGCAGTATGCCCAGCTTGCCGAGGAGAATGGGGCGCTCCTGCTCCTCGACGTCCAGCTCGGGCTCGCGACGATAGAAGAGGAGATCGAGATTCTCCGACCCTTCCTCGAGCGTCCCTACGTACACCTCGCCATAGACACCGAGTACTCCGTCGAACCGGGCCAGATCCCCGGTGTGGACCTCGGCAACGTCGATGGCAGCGAGATAGCGCCCGCCATCCAGACCCTGGACGCGATAGTCCGGGAGAACAACATCCCCGACAAGATGCTACTCATCCACCAGTTCGAGACCGGAATCGTGACGAATAAGCAGCTCATCCAGCCCACCGAAAACGTCGAGGTGAACCTCCACGCCGACGGCTTCGGCGGCCCGGAGGCCAAGCTCACCAAGTACGACATCCTGGTGCGCGACGAGGCAACCCAGTACGGCGGCTTCAAACTGTTCTATACCCAGGACGCCCCGCTGCTCTCCCCGCAGGAGGTCCTCCAGCTAGATCCTGCCCCGGCGGTCGTCACCTACCAGTAGAAGAATAGGAGGGGCCGCATTTTCAGCGGTCCCGCCTCTCGTATGCTGTGGCCGTAGAGGTGGCGGTGGAGGCGCCTCAGACCGACGCCCTTCTCGGTAGGTTGTGCTGCAGCCGCGACGAGTGAAGCGTCGCCGGGGCCAGTGGTCAAGCTGGCAATGTGCGGCTTCGTGCTGGCGCTCGTCGGTCTATCGGCGTGGTTCGCGTACTTCGCCTCGTCGAGCCCACCCGGCGCCGTATTGAACCGCGTCGGGTTGTTGCCTGCTCTGTTGCTGACGGCGGGATTGTCTGGCAGCGTGACCATCATGGCGGAGGCCTCGCGTTCCACTACAAGCGCGAGTCGTACGGCTCGGGTGAAGAGACGATCTTACGCTCCTGCATGATCGTCTCGACGGGCATCTTGGTGTTCAGCGGCACCTGGGTGCTCGCTATGTTCGTGCTCGGCTAGATCCGACAACCGCAGATATCCGATCCTTCATCGCTATAAAGTCACTGATCGCTCATCTATGTGTAACAAGATGCTGTTCCTTTGACGCAGGGTAGCGTCAAAGAAAAGGCGAGGATATCGGTTAAGATAGTTTTCGTATGGATCGAGTGACGCCGAGAAAGTTTGCCACCACGCCGGGGACGCGGGACGTTCTGCCGCCCGAGTCGACGCGGCTCGTGGATGTGCAGGCGAGGATCCGGGAGCGGTTCAGGCTTTTCGGGTTCGGGGAGGTTCTGACGCCGGCGCTGGAGTATTCGGAGGTTATAGAGGAACCGAAGCTCCGGGACGCTTCGTTCAAGCTCTTCGATCCGGACAATCAGATGGTAATGCTCCGCCCTGAGATGACTACCCCTATCGCGCGCCTCGTCTCCCAGCGCCTTCGGAACAGCCCGCCCCCGCACAAGCTCTCGTATGTCTTGCCGGTTTATAGAAGGGCGGACGTGGGGCGTGGCCGGAGTGCGGAGCTCTACCAGGCGGGGGTGGAGGTCGTCGGCTCGTCGAGCCCTCAGGAAGACGCGGCCACGATCGCCCTTCTCGTAGACGTTCTGGGCTCGTTCGGGCTGCGGGCGCCGGAGAACTTTGCCGTCGTCCTCGGCCAAACTGCGTTTTACGAGGCGTACCTGCGATGCGTGGCACCCGAGGTGTCGCCGGAGATCCTGCGTTCGCTCGCGGCGAAGGATCTCGTCGCGGTCGATGCCCTCGCGGCGGGTTTGTCGAAGCAGGCGGTGCTCGGGGTGCGGGGGATACCGCGTCTCGTGGGGCCTGCCTCGGAGGGGGCCGTTCTGGAGGAGGCGGCGAGGTTCGCCGAGCGCAGCGGGGCGACCGAGGCCTTAGTGGCGCTCGAGAACCTGCGCGAGATCCTGCACCACCTCGAGGCGCACGAGGCTTTGAGCGCCGTGATCCTCGACCTCGGCCTCATAGGGCGCCACAACTACTACACGGGTGCCGTCTACGAGGCGTACGCCTCCGGGATGGGCTTCACCATCGCCAACGGTGGACGCTACGATAACCTGCTGGAGCGGTTCGGCCAGGACCTGCCGGCCACCGGCTTCGCCATCTATCTCGAACGCCTCCTCTCCGTGCTGCCGGAGGAGGACTCGTCCGATCTTGTCGTGCTCGTCGGCGGCGGCGTGGAGGGGACGGAGACGGCAGGCATTCTGCGCGCATCTGGCGTACCCGTGCTGCATCTCTCCGAAGACCTGCCGCTCGCGGAGGCCCTCGTCTATGCGCGGTCGGTCGAGGCGGGGTGGGTTCTCTACCCGGGCGGGGGCGACGGATTGGTCGAGTTGGCACCGGTCAGAGAAGATGCGGGCCCCGCCGAGGTTCTCCCCGTCGGGGAGGTCGTCGGCAGGGTAATGGGCGCGGCGCGGGGGGTGGCCCGTTGAGGGGGCCGGACGGTATCTTGCGGGTAGCGGTACCGAAAGGTGCTATCTTCGAGGATGCCTTGAGGTCGATGGGGGCCGCCGGGCTGCCGGTAGAGGTCCTGCGCGAGAACGATCGCAGGCTTCTGTATAGGGCCGAGGGGGTCGAGTTTATCGTCGGACGGCCGTCGGATGTCCCCGTCTATGTCGAGTACGGGGCGGCGGACATAGGCATAGTCGGAAAGGACGTTCTGGAGGAGCAGCAGCCTAACGTCGTGGAGCTCATGGACCTCGGGACGGGGTGGTGCCAGATGATCCTGGCCACGACCTCCGGGCAGGCCGAGGACGTCCGGGAGGCGATCCGCCACGCCGAGGTCGTCCGGGTGGCGACGAAGTATCCCAGGATCGCGAGAAGCTATTTCGAGGGGAGGGGGCGTCAGGCCGAGATCATCGCGCTCCACGGCTCCATCGAACTCGCCCCGCTCGTTGGTCTTGCCGACTGCATCGTAGACCTTACCGCCACGGGCACGACCCTGCGCGAGAACGACCTCGTGATTCTCGACGAGCTCTCCACCTCCACCGCCCGCCTCATCGTGAACCGCGGTGCCTATCGCCTCCGTCACGCCGAGATCGCCGCCCTCGCCCAAGGGATGCAGCGCAATGAGGCCCCCATTGGTTAAGGTCGTCGATGCGCGTGACGCCGACCCGAAAGAGATAATCTCAAGCCTTCGCAGGCCCGGCGGATTTCTTTCTGAGGGGGTACGCGAGGTAGCGCGCACCATCGTCTCCGACGTCCGGGACGGGGGCGACGATGCCCTGCTCGCCCACACCGAACGCCTCGACGGCGTCCGCCCCGATCCGATAAGGGTGCCGATGGAGGAGATAGAAGCCGCGAAGGCCTCGCTCTCCCCGGAGGTTGAGGAGAGCTTTCGCGTCGCGATAGAGAACGTCCGCTTCTTCCACAAACGTGAGCTCGACCGCCCCTTCGAGATCTCGCGCGGGGGTGCGACGGTCGGGCAGAGGGTGCGCCCCATCCGCCGGGCCGGCATCTACGTCCCCGGGGGGCACGGGGCCTATCCGAGCACGGTCGTGATGGCGGCCGTCCCCGCTCAGGTCGCAGGCGTACCCGAGATCGCCGTCTGTGCCCCGCCGGGACGCGGCGGTAAGGTAAGCCGCCACGTGCTGGCCGTCGCGGGCCTCTTGGGGCTCGACGAGGTTTACGGTGTCGGGGGTGCTCAGGCTATCGGGGCGATGGCTTATGGGACCGAGAGTATCCCGCCCGTCCTCAAGATCGTGGGTCCCGGCAACGACTACGTCACCGCCGCGAAGCTCGAGGTCTTCGGTCACGTAGGCGTGGATGCGCCGCTCGGGCCGAGCGAGGTTGTCGTAATCGCCGAGGCTGATGCCTTCCCGGAGAGGGTGGCACGTGACCTCATGGCCCAGGCCGAGCACCTCTCGGGCGCCTCTGCCATCCTCCTTACCCCGGGCGAGGAGCTCTTGAGGAGCGTCGAGCCGCTGTTGACCGGCGAGCCCGCCGAGCTCATAACCCTGGTGCGCGTGCGCGACAACGCGCACGCCGTGGAGCTGACGAACCTCTACGCTCCAGAGCACGCACACGTTATCTCGGAAGACCACGAGGCGATCCTGCAGGACCTCGACGCCGTCGGCATGGTCGCCATAGGCGATTTCACCCCCGTGGCTCTGGGCGACTACGGCGCCGGGCCCTCCCACTCCCTCCCGACGAACGGCGCCGCGTCCTGGGCTTCGGCCCTGGGCACCCACGACTTCACCGCGAGGACAAACTACATCAACTACACTCCGGAGGCCCTCACGGACTTCGGCCCCCACGTCGAACGCCTCGCCCGCCTCGAAGGCTTCCCGAATCACGCCGAGAGCGTCGGCGTACGGCTCCCGAAGAGGGATTAGTGCCCGAGGTCAGGGAGGCTTTCTCGGATGCCGAGGTCGCTGCTACCTACCTGGTAATGCACCAGCTCCAGCCTCATCTCGACGAAGGGGAGTTCGTGCGGCGGGTGTCGTACATGCACGAGGAGGGCTACCGGCTGGCCGCCGTCACGGAGAAAGACGAAGTCTAGCAGTTCTGCAAGGATGACGGGCCTACTCGGGCGACCGGCACTTCCTACCCGTAAGGACGAGTCCGACAGCGAGCGCCAGGGCGATGCCCGGTGCTACGGGAGATACGCCTCCCGTATCCGGTAGCATGCCACCGTGGGTGGAAGGCGGGGAACCGGCCTTCGTGCAGACCTCTACTCGTTCTTTGTAGACATCGTCTATCGTGGCTTGCCGAACCGACCGGTCCCCGGCTGGAGGCAAAAGCTGTTCTTCCTCTTCCTTCTTCAACCTCGCAAGGTCGTTGCAGTGAAGCTTCATGTCACCGTCGTAGATCAAGGCGCCATCTTCGAGGATGGTGTACCGGTCTTCGGAGTAGCTCCCCGGGGGAGGCGGGTAACTACCGGCGATCTGCGCCACGGCCGACGTCTCAGAAGCCACCAGGAGCGTGAGCGTCAAAATCAGCGACAGTAACGCCTTCACGTGTTGGCCCCCTCTCGCTCGCTTGCGGAGCTTATCTTCTCAGCCGCGATTACGCCGCGCTACGCGACTCGCGTGGAGGACCGGCGTCTGTCGGCTAGAATGCTGAGGTATTGACGATGCGGAAGGAGACGAATGGCGCGGATCGGTGAGGCGGAGAGGCAGACGGGCGAGACGTACGTGAAGGTGCGGATCTCGCTCGATGGTGAGGGGAAGGCCGAGGTCGCGACCGGCGTCGGCTTCTTCGACCACGTCCTGCACCTCCTCGCGCACCACTCCGGCATCGACCTCGACGTCGAGGCGAAGGGCGACACCTGGGTCGACGACCACCATACCGTCGAGGACGCCGGCCTCGTCCTCGGGCGCGCCTTCGACGAGGCTTTAGGCGACAGGTCCGACCTCGTCCGCTTCGCCGACGCCTCGGCGCCGCTCATAGAGGCGGTCTCGACCGCGGTCTTGGACCTCGGGGGGCGGAGCCACCTCACCATAAACCTCGGCCCGATGCCCGAGAAGATCGGCACCTTCGACGTCGAGCTCTTCCAGGAGTTTCTGCGCGCTTTCACCCAGTACGGCCGCTTCACGCTGCACCTCAACTGTCACTACGGCGAGAACGCCCACCACAAGGTCGAGTCGGGGGTCAAAGCTCTGGCGGTCGCCCTCCGCGCGGGTATAGCCCGGAGAACGGGCGGTACCGCCTCCACGAAAGGGGTCATCGATTAGCCCTCAACTTCTAGCGGTCAGCCTTCGGCAGGAAATGGGGGTAGCCCCGAGCCGACCGCGCGTGGTCGCGTCGTGGAAACGGACCGGCACCCCTAGATTGCCGGCTGCCGTGCTACGGGAGAACGCGACGAAGCCGGCGGCGGTTCGCTCATGACCGGTACCTTGAGAGTCGCCGTCGTGGATTACGATGCTGGGAACACCCTCTCGGTCACGCGCGCCCTGGAGAAGGTTGGCGCTTCGGTCGAGCTGACCCCAGATCCCGAGAAGGTCTTGCGGGCCGATGCGGTAGTCTTGCCCGGGGTCGGGGCTTTCGGGGATTGCATGAAGAAGCTCAGGGACAGGGGGATGGACGATGCTTGCGGGGAGGTCTACCGTTCGGGCAAGCCGTTTCTGGGTGTTTGCGTGGCGCTCCAGGTGTTCTTCGATTCCTCGGAGGAGTCTCCTGGGGTCGAGGGGCTCGGCCTCCTCCCAGGGACCGTCACGCGCTTCAAGGCCGAGAGCTTGAAGGTTCCGCACATGGGCTGGAACGAGCTCGCTGTAACGCGCCCGCACCCCGTGCTGAGCGGTCTCGACGGCGAGGATTTCTACTTCGTCCACTCTTACTACCCTGTCCCCGAGGAGCCCTCCGACCTCCTCGGCACCTCCGAGTACGGGACCGTGTTCTGTGCCGCGGCAGGACGGGAGAACCTCGCGGCGGTCCAGTTTCACCCGGAGAAGAGCAGCCGGGCCGGGCTCAAGCTCTACGAGAACTTTCTCGGCTGGGCGCGCGAGCTATGATCCCGGGTTCTTTCACGGTTTTCCCCGCGATAGACCTGCGCGGAGGTAAATGCGTCCGGCTGAAGCAGGGCGACTTCGAGCGCCAGAAGGAGTACGACGCCGACCCCGTGGAGCGCGCGCGGGAGTGGGAGCGGCGGGGGGCCAGCGCCATACACGTCGTCGATCTCGATGGGGCGAAGGAGGGCCGTCCGGTGCAGCTGGACCTCATCGGGCGCATGACGGATGCCGTCGGTGTGCCCGTGCAGGTAGGGGGTGGCATCCGGACTCTGGAAGATCTGCGCGTGGTTACAGGGGCCGGGGCCTCGCGCGTCGTGATGGGTACCGCCGCCGTCCTGGACCGCGATCTCAGGCTGCGGGCGGTGGACCATCTCGGGCCCGCCCTCGTCGTCGCGGTGGACGCCCGCGACG
>JADDPY010000358.1 GCA_016781635.1 Rubrobacter sp. | reverse complement strand
AGGCAGTACGCGCGGCCGGGAAACTGGCGGGCATTGTGCCACCCGTCGGCTGCCATACCTTCCGCCATAGCTTTGCCACCCGGCTGCTCGAGCAGGGCTACGATATCCGCACGGTGCAGGAACTGCTCGGTCATGCTGATGTGAAAACCACGATGATTTACGCCCATGTGCTCAACCGGGGTGGGAGGGCGGTGCGCAGTCCCATTGACGAGGACTGAGCCCAAATCCTCGACCAGCCCTTCGGCCAGCACCCATCCTCGCTCCAATTGCTGAGCCGTGGCACCGCGCCCATTGAGGTATTTACAACCCACAGTTTCTCGGAGGTAACACTTTGCGAGTGAACTGCTGTCGAAATAATAGATGCCGTATGGCATCCGGTGCCGCTGCCTCCATGCCACACATCACCGGCTTCAAGGACCGGATTGATTCATACTTTCAGTGCTCAATCCTGAGCCGAATTCCTTGAAACAATGGCCCGCGTATTCTCGCGCAGCTTGCCGAGTGGCTTTCAGTGCTCAATCCTGAGCCGAATTCCTTGAAACGCAGACGCCCACGGGCACCGAGGAAAACCGCGCCCACTTTCAGTGCTCAATCCTGAGCCGAATTCCTTGAAACCTTGACGGCGAGTTGGAGGTAAACATCCTCTTTCGGCTCTTTCAGTGCTCAATCCTGAGCCGAATTCCTTGAAACCCACCGGCAGAGCCGCCGGGGAAGTCCTCAAAAAACCACTTTCAGTGCTCAATCCTGAGCCGAATTCCTTGAAACTTGCTGCGAGCCAGCAATACCCAACTGCGGCAGATCTTTCAGTGCTCAATCCTGAGCCGAATTCCTTGAAACAATGGATTGTGTGTCACCGCTGGCTAGCTCATTGACTTTCAGTGCTCAATCCTGAGCCGAATTCCTTGAAACGGCAATTCAGGACGCTGAGCGAGCAGTACATGGTCAGTCTTTCAGTGCTCAATCCTGAGCCGAATTCCTTGAAACTAATCAAGGCCATCTCGTTCCACGACATGATCGGGTTCTTTCAGTGCTCAATCCTGAGCCGAATTCCTTGAAACGACCCCAAGCTGATGTACAACGGCTCAACCGGCATGTCTTTCAGTGCTCAATCCTGAGCCGAATTCCTTGAAACAACCTGCCCCGCCAGATGATCAACCAGCTCAAGGCGGACTTTCAGTGCTCAATCCTGAGCCGAATTCCTTGAAACAGCACGAAAACAGCCCAAGCGGAATATGTACCGCTTCTTTCAGTGCTCAATCCTGAGCCGAATTCCTTGAAACACGGCAGATGTGTAGCCGGGGGGCTAAACTATGCAATCTTTCAGTGCTCAATCCTGAGCCGAATTCCTTGAAACGCTCGGCGACATTGACGCCTATGGCAATCAGACCTGCTTTCAGTGCTCAATCCTGAGCCGAATTCCTTGAAACGTGCCCGCGTCCGGCTTCTTGAATAACGTCGCACAAAACTTTCAGTGCTCAATCCTGAGCCGAATTCCTTGAAACCCAACGCGCTGACTGTGATTGCGACGGGCGCCCTCAACTTTCAGTGCTCAATCCTGAGCCGAATTCCTTGAAACCGGATACGTGCCTGCTCCATCAGGAACGGCTTACGGCCTTTCAGTGCTCAATCCTGAGCCGAATTCCTTGAAACAACACCCAAGCCCGAGCCGAAGGTTGACCCCGGCACCAACTTTCAGTGCTCAATCCTGAGCCGAATTCCTTGAAACCTGCCAGGTCTCAAATGCCGCCTCGTCGTAGCCGAACTTTCAGTGCTCAATCCTGAGCCGAATTCCTTGAAACAGTGGCAGGACCGTTCCGGCCACACTGCCGGTAAACGAGCTTTCAGTGCTCAATCCTGAGCCGAATTCCTTGAAACCCCTACGAGGAGGGCGGCTACGCCGGCAAGGCGGTTCTTTCAGTGCTCAATCCTGAGCCGAATTCCTTGAAACGGTGTACTGCCACTCAACCTCATGCGTGGCCTTGTACTTTCAGTGCTCAATCCTGAGCCGAATTCCTTGAAACTGGCCTCAGTCGCCTACGCTCGCGGGCACTGCTGATCTTTCAGTGCTCAATCCTGAGCCGAATTCCTTGAAACGCCTGCTCGGCGTCGCTGAGGTAGAGCATGTACGAATCTTTCAGTGCTCAATCCTGAGCCGAATTCCTTGAAA
>JADDPY010000120.1:3599-8961 GCA_016781635.1 Rubrobacter sp. | reverse complement strand
ACGCCCTTGAGGGAGGGCAGCTCGAAGTCCCGGAGCATCCTGGTAAGGACGCCGCCCCCGCCGAGCTCGACCCACTCCTCGACACGCATGCGGGCGAGCGTCTCGACGACTTTTACCCACCGAACCGGCGCCACCATCTGGCCCTTGAGGGCCTCCCTGACACCCTCGGCGCTCACGAGGACGCTCCCGTCCACGGCGCTCACGATCGGGAACTCCGGCACCTTGAACTCGACGCCATCGAGGACCTCGCGCATCTTTTCGCTCGCTGCGGCGACGTACGGAGAGTGAGCCGCGAAGGAGACGTTCAGACGCACGGCGCGGCCCCGAATCTTCGAGACGGCATCCCCCAGCGCACCCCGAAGGCCCGAGATGACCGTCTGGCGCGGGCTGTTGTAATTGGCTACCACGGAACCCTCGGACTCGTCGAGCGCCCTCTCAACCTCCTCGGGGTCGGCCCTGAGAATGGCGACCATCCCGCCGGGCGCCTCCTTGGCCGCTTCGGCGAGAAAGCGGTCGCGCTGGGCGACGATCCAGATCCCGGTCTCCAGGTCGAAGCAGCCCGCGGCATAAGCGGCGCTGTACTCGCCCAGGGAGTGCCCGGCGACGACGTCCGGCCTGAGATCTAGCTTCCTGCTCTCGTCGGCGTCCTTTGCAGCGCTCGCGAAGACCTTGACCTGGTCCGGTATGTGATCTCCTATAACCTCGCGGATGGTCGGCAACAGCCGTGCCTCCGGTTCGGCCACGAGACCTCCCTGACCTGGGAATACGAACGCTTTCATAACTTCTTGCCGACCCTCCGTAGTACGATACGCCAGACTTCTACCATGCCCGTGAGACAAGGTAGAAGAGTACTTTTACCATAAGGTAACGATCTTTAGTAGATAAATACCCGCCGAGCGTTGTTCCCACACGAGGTGAACCTCTGGGCCGCTACGCTCGGTGGCATCCTAGCGTGTTCGTTGGATCAACGTTCTTAACCGAGCGTTACTCGTCGCGGAGCTCCCGAGCGGCCTACCAAACGGTCTCCTAATGCAGATCGCTCGGATCGCCGTTCGCCCGACTTCTGCGATTCACCTGGCTAACGGCTTCTCGAGGTTTGCAGAAACGCAGGTATAAAGGTTCGTCAGGAGCAACGAGTTCACGGGAAGGACGGCCAACTCTAGCATTCCTCCCCGGATGCTTTGCCTCTCAAGCTACGGGACGAGTACGCGCAGGGCTCCGGGCAATACCCGCGCCCGGAACTCGCGGGTGGGGGGGAGCATCTCCCCGTCCACGTGGGCCGGTATCGGTTCCGCGAGCGAGACCTCGATCTCCTGCGCCCGGGCGAAATGCACCTTGGGGTGCGAGAGGTGCGCGCCGCGGAGCACGGCGGGCACGAGGCGTAGGACCTCTGCCCGGTCCACCTCCTCGGACCAGACGACGTCGAAGGCCCCGTCGCCGAGGCTCGCGCTCGGAGCGAGCTTGAAGCGGGCTCCGTAGGTGGTGCCGAGCGCCGCAGCCACCAGGATGGTCTTCGTTTCGAACGGCTCCCCGCCTCCGAGCTTTATGCTCGCGCGGTGGCACTTCATCCCCCACAACAAGCGCCCGACCGACCACAGGTATCCCCCGAACCCGCCCAGGGCCTTGGGCGCCGCCGCGACCCCCGCCGCGACCTCGGCGTCGAACCCTATGCCGAGACCGTTGTTGAACGGGACCCCGTTGACCTCGCCCGCGTCGACGGCACGTACCTTGCCCCCGACCAGAACTTCCAAGGCCCGCTGGAGGTCCGTGCCGATCCCGAGCGCCTTTACGTAATCGTTGCCGCTTCCGAGCGGCAGGACGCCCATGACGCGCCCCGTGCCAACGCAGGCCGCCGCAACCTCGTGCACCGTTCCGTCCCCCCCGGCCGCTACCGCCGGGTCCTCGCCCCGCAGCCCACGGACGATGCCCTCGGCGTGCCCGGGTCCCTGCGTGACGTGCCACACCGCCTCGATCCCATGCCGCGCGAGGTAAACGCCGATGCTCTTGCGCCTGGCATCCCCCCTGCCCCTGTCCGCCGCCGGGTTGAACACAAGGTGCGCCGCGCGCCGTTCCCCATCCATGAATCGGAGAATACAGCCCCGGAAGACAACTTGCATGCGCTGTTAACCTCGATCTGAACTTCAACCCCGGACGTACGCGTAAGACAGACCCCGTTTGGACGGCTCCCACCCACGACGCGGTACCACTGTTACTTCTTGGGCCCATTGTATTCGCGTGGGTGGAGACCGTGGTGGAGTAAGGTTGCGGTATACGTGAAGGTCTTCTTCAGCTTCCGGGCGAGGCGCGCTAAGGGCTGGATAGAGTACAATGGACCACCTAATGGGGATTGCTTCGGAGAATTGCTTACATCTCGGGGGTCTGCGGGCTACGGTTAGCTCCGGGTTTGTCTGCCCGTCCTGCGGGACCCGATTGGACCTGGAGGGGGTCGAGCGCTGGGTGCGGGAGGCCGAGGAGGCGCGCGACGAGTCTTACGCTGTGGTTGAGGTTGATGAGTTCACGAAGATTGTGCTTGAGGAGCGCCAGCGGGAAGTGTATCGGCGCCGCAAGGCGCTCTACGAGCTGCGCAACGTGCCACGGGGGTTGGTCCCTCGCCCGGAGATGATCCTTGTTTCCTACGACGTTGAGGGTGACGCCTACGAGTGCAGGATCTTCTACAAGGAGCCGCGGCCCGTTGGGGGACTCGAGCGTGTCAACGTCGGTGCGGACCTCGACCCGATCCTAGAGCTCCGCTCGCATCCAGATCCGAACGTGCGCCTGGCTTCAGGGAAGGTCGAGGAGTTTCACGCCTTGCGCCAGGGGTTTGTCCGCGGGAATGAGCCGCCTCCCCTTCGCCGCGTCTTCTACGCCAATGAGCTCTAGGAGCCAAGAAATCAGCACGTGTGCGTGGCGGCGGGAGCGGATATACAATACGGAAATCTTAACCTAGGGCGAAAGGCGCGATAGGCTTGAGCGGAAACAACTTCCTGATGGTCACCTTTATGATCCTGATACTGCTCTTCGTGCTTATGAACATCGGGCCGCTTATCGGCCTCTACCTCGAGTAGCCCCCTCGCCGCCATTTAGGGAGAAAGCTTCTACGGTCTCGTAGATCGACCCTCTCGGGGTCAGGGTGCTTTTCGTCAACTCCGCTTCTCCGACTCGAAAAACCGGTCCTTCTGAAACACTCGTCTCGCTCAGGTCGACGATGATCGGACGGCCTTTTACGCGACCGAGGGTCGCGTGAGGTACGTAGGGATGTCCTTCGGGCCGGAAGCCTAGAGGTTCTAGCGCGGCTTCCAGGCTCGCTGCCAAGCTGGAGATCTCTTGAGAGCCCTCGTCCATGCCAGCCCAGATCACGCGGGCACGTCGAGGCGAAGGGAAGGCCCCTAGGCCCTTGAGCCGGGCGTGGAACGGGGCATGGGTGGAGCACGCTGCCTTCAGCGCGTCGCATATGCTTTCCAGGGCCTCGTCGGGGACCTCGCCGAGAAATTTCAGGGTGAGATGGACGTTCTCCTGTTTCGTCCACCTTACGCTGCCGCCAAGTTCTCGCGCCGCTTCTTCCGCCGCCGCGAGCGCCGCGTGCCGTGCTTTCGGCGGCGGGGTGATGGCGACGAAGATGCGCACGGTATCGGACCCTAGGGAGCGACCGTGTTGGGTGCTCGACCGTCGCTGCGCGACCCGTCGCGGTAGAGGGCGGCGCGGTTCGCGATGAGGGCGGCAGTGGCTCCGGCGCCGACGCCGTTGTCCACGTTGACGACCGAGAGGCCGGGGGAGCAACTCTGGAGCATCCCGAGGATGGCGGCCGTGCCGTCTCCGCCCAACCCGTAGCCGACCGAGGTCGGGAGGCCCACGACCGGGACCGCTACGAGGCCCGAGACGAGGGTCGGGAGCGCTCCCTCCATACCGGCGGCTACGATCACGCAGTCCGGGTCGAAGGCGCGAAGCTCTTCGAGGGGGCCGCGGAGGCGATGAAGGCCCGCAACGCCCACGTCGTGTGTGGTCCTTACGGCGACGCCCATCTCGCGCGCGACCGCCACGGCCTCTTCGAGGACCGGGAGGTCGGAGGTGCCGGCCCCGATGGCGTACAACCGTCCGCCGGTGAGGTTGGGCTCCCCGGTACCGACGATTAGGGCACGACCGGCGCTTTTTACGGGGGCTTCGGGGAGGGTCTTTCGTATCAAACGCTCATGTTCCTCGTTCGGGCCGCTGACGATCACGCGCTCCCTGCCCTCCAGCATGACGGCGCAGATTCTCGCCGCTTGCTCGGGGGTCTTTCCAGGGGCGTAGACGATCTCGGGGACGCCCTTGCGGGCGGCGCGGCCCAGGTCGAGGGCTGCGACGTCGAGGTAGCGTACCTCGCCTTCCTTCAGCTTCTCGGCGGCGGCGGCGGGCGAGAGCGTGCCGGCGGCGACGGCGGCGAGGGTTTCTTCGAGGCTCTCCGGGGCGGTGGTGTTCGTCGTGTTCATGTCGCCTAGTGTAACCGGATGGGGGCAGAGAGACCGTACCTCCGTGGTCGGGGCTGATCGGTTGAGGTCTTGGGCGAGCGGACGCCTCCACAACCTTCGGGCGAGCATCGAGGCGGGCTCCTCAACGTTATACCTTCACGCGAGTTTGCCGCGGTTCCTGTCCGGAAAACAACACAACTTATGTTTCGAACGATCTCCCGGTCTGCTGCAATCCAAGGAGAATCGTGCATCAAGCCATACGATCCGTGCAACTTGCGGGAGACGTTTGGCGCCGAAAGTCCTTCCGTGCAAGGGAGGCAACGGAGAAAAGGGAAGGCAGGTAGAGGTGAGGAAGATGAGGGGGCGTTGCACTAACAGGTGTACCGGAGAAAGCGCGCCGTTGAGGCGGGATAGATTGTCTCGGGATGCGAAGGGAACCGATTGCTCCGGCTCCCGTTTGTACCTCGTGCCCCTTAGTGAGGGAAAGGAGCGGTAATGGGCGGAGGAGACGCGGCGGCGAGCGTGAACTTCCCGGTATGGGCGTGGCTGGTCTTTGTGGGGTTGATAGCCTTGTTGCTCTTCATCGACCTCTTCGTGCTCCATCGGGGCGCCAGGAAGATCCCCTTCAGAGAGTCTATGTGGCTCTCGGGATTTTGGATCGCGATCTCCCTAGCCTTTGGGGGGTTCATCTGGGCTCTGGCCGGTTCCACGGTGGCGGGTGAGTACCTGGCCGCCTACCTGGTCGAGTGGTCTCTTTCTCTGGACAACGTCTTTGTCTTCGCCGTGATTTTTACGAGCTTCGCCGTCCCCGAGAAGTACCGCTACCACGTCTTGTTCTGGGGCGTGATGGGCGCGTTGGTTTTTCGAGCGATCTTCGTGCTGGTTGGTATCAGCCTGCTCTCGAACTTTAGCTGGCT
>JADDPY010000120.1:0-3249 GCA_016781635.1 Rubrobacter sp. | reverse complement strand
AATCTCCATCGGCGCATCCCTGATCGCCACGCGCGGAGGAGGGTCCGGTCAGAAGAGGTAGGAAGGACCCTCTGGAAGGGCAGAGATATGGCGGCTTCAGCGGTCGAGGAGGCGCGAGACCGGGCCCCTGCTCCTGAGCCTAGCCAGCTCCTCCTCGGCCTCGGCTAGCTCGCCTTCGATCCCGGATATGCGCTCGACGCGCTCCATGAGCATTAGCCGCTCCTCGGCCGCCGCCCTGAGCTCCAGCACCTCCTCGGTAAGGCGTCGTCGCTCCACGACACCTTCCTTCAACTCCCCCTGGAGCCGCAGGTTCGTCGCGCGGACCTCCTTGAGCCGACCGGAGAGCTTGCCGACCTCCTCCCTAGCCTGGGCGAGCTCGCGCGCGAGCTCCAGCACCGTTGCACCGGTCCTCCTTAGCAGCGCCTCCAAGGGAACGCCCCCGTCCGGACCGGCGAGCCCGCGCGCTTCGTCCTCCGTGATCCCGAGCAGGAGGGCGGCTTCGGCCGACGGGATGGAGGTCTCCTCGGGCATCCTGCGCTACCCTCCGGCGTTCTTGGCGCCCGGGGTGGGCTCTGGCTCGAATCCGGCGTCCTTTACGGCTTCTTCGATCCGTGCGAGTTCCGCCTCTCCACCCTCGTAGGAGACGGCCAGGAGGCCCTTCTCAGCGTCCACGTTCGCCGCTTGCACCTCACCGATACGCTCGATCGCCGTCTGCAGGCGCTCTGCTTCTCCGGGCTCTGCGAGGCCGCTCACCACTAGCGTTATGTCGGGCATGTTGCTCCCTTCGGACGGAGGCTGCTAGTTTGACAGCCTGCCACCTTCGGCGGTTTTACGCCTGTCAGCTTATCCCTTGCCGGATAGACGCGTTGGTTTGGCGCTTCGCTCGTTCGTGGCGGAAGATGTTCGAGGCAGTTTTGTCATCGTTCTGGATGCGTCGGCCGTCGTACTTGCCGACTGCTGATGGGCCGACCAGCTCTATTCCTCCGGCTGCTCTCTTGGTCTGGTGGTGAGGGCGAGTTCCTTTCCGCCGCGCACGATCCGTAGGGTGACGTCCCGGCCTATCGCGGGGCCGTCGAGACGATTGAGGAGATCGTCGGTGGAGCGGATGGGGTCGTCGCCGAAGCCCACGATCAGGTCTCCGAGACGCACGCCGGCCCTCTCAGCCGGGCTGTTGCGGGCCACGCTCTCGACCTGCGCGCCGGCCACGCCCGAGCCGTCCTGGGCCGCGCGGGTTACTACTCCAACCCCGAGAAAAGCTCGCCTGACCCGACCTTCGGTCACGAGGGCAAAGACCACGCGCCTGAAGGCCGCGGAGACCGGGACGGCGAAGCCTATGCCCTGGGCGCCGCCGATGATGGCGGTGTTTATGCCTACTACCTTGCCAGAGGCGTCGGAAAGGGGGCCGCCGGAGTTGCCCGGGTTGATCGCCGCGTCCGTCTGGATGACGTTCTCTATAAGCCGCCCCCGGCGACCGCCCTCGCCCTGGCTCCGGATCGAACGCCCCAGAGCGCTCACCACACCCGCGGTCACGGTCCGTTGAAACCCCAAAGGGCTACCGATCGCCACGACGAGCTGCCCCACGACGAGGTTCTGCGCCTCGCCCAGAGGGGCCACGGTGACGCCGCCCTCCGAGGGGGTCTCGAAGCGCACCACGCCGAGGTCGCTCGCGGGGTCGTCCCCGAGTACCTCGGCGTCTACCGTCGTACCGTTTACGAGCGTGACCTCGAGGCTGCCGGCCGTCCCGCCTCGTCCTTCGGCCCTCTGCAGGCCGCGCACGACGTGGCTGTTCGTCACGGCGGTCGCGGTGCCCTCGTGGGAACCCAGGATCACGCCACTCCCGCCACCGCGCCCGGAGGAGGTCCCGATCGAGATGACCGCCGGCCCGAGCCCATCCGTCACGTCGCGCACGGCTCGCGAGTAGGCGTCCAACTCGCCCGCTTCCAGCCTGGAACTTGCTTGAAGGTTCTCGAATATCTCCATGTGCCGTTCATACCGTATCCCGGGGAGAATGACACCCGGAAGAACGTCTAGCAAGAGGCCGTGGGGCGCGGTGAAAATTGCTTGTTTAGTGCTATACTCTTGTGGCTACACGATAAGATTTTACGTCCACGATCTGCGAGATGCCGGCCGTATCCGGAGCATCTCTTTTTTGTGCCTTGTGTCCTCCCGCGTTCTTCGAGTGGTCACCCCAGACGTACGCTCTTTATGGTGGCGCTTGTTGCATACAGCGAGAGGAAGGAACATTTACACCATGGAAACCTATGCTCCAAACGAGACCCGCGAGACCACTTTCGCGGATCTACCTATCTCCGAACCGGTCCGTAAGGCCGTAGCGGCCCAGGGATGGGAGACCCCGACACCCATCCAGGCTCTAGCGCTCCCCGCTTTGCTGGAGGGGGAGGACGTCGTCGGCATGGCGCAGACCGGCAGCGGCAAGACCGCCGCGTTCTCCATACCTCTTATAGAGGGAATCGACCAGAAGGCACGCGGCGTTCAGGCGCTCGTTCTCCTGCCCACGCGTGAGCTCGCGGCCCAGGCGGCCAGGGAGATTGAGAACCTCTCCAAGTACGCACCGGTACGTCCGATCGTCCTTTACGGAGGTACTTCGATAGGGCCCCAGATCAAGGCCCTCAAGGGCCGGACGAACTCGGTCGTCGTCGGTACTCCCGGACGTATCCTCGACCACCTGAACAGGGGCACGCTCCGTTTGAACGGGGTTCGCTACCTGGTGCTCGACGAGGCCGACCGGATGCTCGACATGGGCTTCGCCCCGGACGTCGGCCGCATCCTTTCGCACACCTCGAACGAGCGGCAGACGGCGCTGTTCTCGGCGACGATGCCGAAGGAGATACGCGGCATCGTCGGGAGCCACATGCGTTCCCCGCGCTGGCTGAAGGTCGAGTCCGAGACGACCACCGTCTCGACCGTCGAGCAGGTCTACTACCGCGTCGACGGGCGCGACAAGACGCGCGCTCTCAGGACCCTGCTCGACGCCGAGGAGAAGCCCCTGGCGATCGTGTTCCGCCGGACGAAGCACGGCGCGACGAAGCTGCACCGCCAGCTCGAGCGGGACGGCTATCAGGCCGGCCTCCTTCACGGCGGCAAGTCGCAGTCGCAGCGCGACAAGACGCTCGCGGCATTCTCCAAGGGGCGGACCAAGATCCTCGTCGCCACCAACGTGGCCGCGCGCGGGCTCGACGTCCCGAACGTCTCGCACGTCTTCAACTACGACCTGCCGGAGGACATGGA
>JADDPY010000074.1 GCA_016781635.1 Rubrobacter sp. | reverse complement strand
ACGACCCTCCTCCTCCTCGAAATCAAACCCTTTGCCGGGCTCCAATTTGATGTGGCGGCCACCCCGTTGTCGGTTCTGGCCGACAATATTCTGATCGTGCAACAGGTGGTCGCACACGGGGCGCTGCACCGGGTGCTGGCGGTGCTCAAAATGCGCTTCAGCGGGTATGACGCGACGCTGCGTGAATTTGCCATTGACGAGGCGGGCGTGCGGGTCCTGGCACCGGCGCAGTCCACCACCGCGGACTTAGATGCGGCGGCGGAAGCGAGTGGCTTGACGGCACCCCTACCCGCTCGTCGGCGCGGGGATGAGTCTGACGAGCACGCGTGATGCGCTGAAGCGACGTCCTGGGTCCGCAGGACCGAACGACGACCGCAAGCAGTCATACAATGTACACCGAGCACCACACGATCAGCAGCAGGCCAAGTACACAGCCCTTCCTGGTTGTTGCCCACGTTGCGATGATTTTTGGAATGCTTGACCCAACGCTCTTGTAAAGCGCGTGCTGTAGTAGTTAGCTGCCGACAGATACGTGGCATCTGTGCCACAAGAGCACATAGTTGATAGTGAGAAGGGAAGCAAAAAATTGCTTCCCCTTCCCTATTAGGGAAAAGACCACAGCCGTACGAAGCGAGGCAAGGACCGCCGCAGGCGGGAAAATCGGGAGGCCTCCACGTAGTGGAGTGCCGATTTTACTTGCGAAGCGAAGAGCGGTTGTGGTACGCCTTATTCCCTACCTCGTGGCTGCCGGTAGTGGTGTGAACCATCGATTACAGTATGGGACTGCTTGTAGACGGCGGTCATCCTCGTTACTGATGCCCGACGATAGCATGCGGCACATACGGTGCTTCCAGGGAGGCGACCTCGTCCGCCGTCAGTTTCACGGACAACGCACCGACGGCATCGTCCAGATGGGAGATTTTCGTGGCCCCGATGATGGGCGCCGTCACCGGTTGCTTCTGCAATAGCCAGGCTAGTGCGATATGTACGCGTGGTACTCCATGCTGGTCCGCGAGTTCCGCGACCCGCTCCACGACCTGTCGATCAGTGTCGGCGGTCGCATCGTACTTCCTTTTCGCGATTTGATCAGTTTCAGAACGCAGCGTGCTTTCCGACGACCAGTCCCGTGTCAAGCGTCCGGAGGCAAGGGGACTATATGGGGTCACCCCAATCCCCTCCGCGCGACACAGCGGCAGCATCTCGCGCTCCTCTTCGCGGTAGAGCAGGTTGAGGTGATCCTGCATTGAGACGAAGCGGGTCCACCCATGCTGCTCGGCGACGTGCAGCGCCTTCCCGAACTGCCACGCCCACATGGCGGAGGCACCGATGTAGCGGGCTTTGCCGGCCTTGACCACGTCATGCAGCGCTGCCATCGTCTCCTCAATAGGAGTGTCGTAATCCCAGCGATGGATGATGTAGAGGTCCACGTAGTCCGTCCCCAGCCGCTGGAGGCTGTGGTCGATTTCGCTGAGGATCGCTTTGCGTGACAGCCCTGCGCCATTCGGTCCCTCGTGCATTCTGCCGTGCAACTTGGTGGCGATGACGACCTCGTCGCGCTTCGCGAAGTCCTTCAACGCGCGGCCGAGGATCTCCTCACTCCTCCCAAGGGAATAGACGTTGGCGGTATCGAAGAAATTGATCCCCAGCTCAAGGGCGTGCTTGATGATTGGCCGGCTGTTTTCCTCGTTCAACACCCATTTGTGAATCCACCGTTCCGCATCCCCGAACCCCATGCACCCGAGGCAGATGCGCGACACGTCCATACCGGTATTGCCGAGCTTCGTGTACTCCATGTGACCCTCCTTGATTTCCGTCACCTGCGTTCACAGCGTCCATACGGGTACTGTGCGTGGGCGTGTTCATCGTTCGATGATTGGAAGGGTCAGACGAGATGGATACGCCGCATCATGGACGATGCAATTGACCTCCGTTATGCCATGCCTTACTTGGAATGAGTATAGAGCGCACGCACTACGATGGCAATCGCTACTCCCCTATTACTTTACACCTGACAGAACCAGACAATCAGTAAGAAGATAAAAATAGCAACCCATACCGTCCACGGTGGTCCGTGCCGAGCAATCAACACATCGGCTTGCTACATTGATCCCCATGCTCGTCGATACATGGGCAATCTCACCCCTCATGGTGCTTTGGTTCCCATAATGCCTATTCTCGGTACCCCCTGTTC
>JADDPY010000043.1 GCA_016781635.1 Rubrobacter sp. | reverse complement strand
CTCTCCCTCAACCTCGTTCTCCTTATGTTTGTGAGTGCCAGGTCTCGTACCTTACGAGAAGATCGAGATCGATCCGCTCGCGCCATCCGTTGGATTCGAGGAGCGGCTTCTCCGCGAACCCCCCCTCCGGGTAGCCCAGGCACAGGTAAGCCACCGGTATCACGTGAGGGGGGATACCGAGGATCTCGCGTAGCTCCGCATTGCGCAGGATGCTCACCCATCCCACCCCGACGCCCTCGGCCCGGGCGGCGAGCCAGAGGTTCTGGACGGCCAGGCAGGTGCTGTAGACGTCGGTCTCCGGGATGCTATTGCGCCCGAGGACCTGAGGCCCCCCTCGCGTCGGATCGCAGGTTACGCAGAGGTTCAGGGGCGCGTCGAGGATGCCCTCGAGCTTCATCGCCAGGTACCGGTCGCGCCGCGGCTCGTCGTAGAAGACGGCCGCGGCGTGGCGTTCGCGGTCGGAGAGCTCCTTGATGCGTCCCCGAAGCTCGCGGCTCCGGACCAGCAGGAAATCCCACGGCTGCATGAAACCGACCGACGGGGCATGGTGGGCGGCGGTCAGAATACGGGCCAGTACGTCGTCGGGGACCGTTTCGGGGCGGAAGGAGCGGACGTCGCGGCGGCCGAAGATCGCCGCGTAGACGCTGTTTTTGGCTTCCGCCGGGAATTCCCCGTCAGGGGGGAGCGCCGGGGCGCTCCCCCCTGACTTTTCCTCCTGCACTAACGGTTCTCCGCGGGCAGGTGGTCGGCGACCTTCTTGAGGGCGCCCCAGTCGACGTCGCGGAAGTTGTGCATGGGGCAGAACTTGGGGCCGCACATCGAGCAGAACTCGGCGGTCTTGAAGTAGTCGTCCGGCAGGGTTTCGTCGTGCATCGCCTGGGCGGTCTCGGGGTCGACTGCGAGCTCGAACTGCCCCTTCCAGTCGAAGGCATAGCGGGCACGGGAGAGATTGTCGTCCCAGTCGCGGGCGCCGGGGCGGCCTCGCGCGATATCGGCGGCGTGCGCGGCGATGCGGTAGGCGATCATGCCCTGCTTCACGTCGTCCGCGTTCGGGAGGCCGAGGTGCTCCTTGGGGGTCACGTAGCAGAGCATGCTCGTCCCGTGCCAGCCGACGATCGCGGCGCCTATGGCGCTCGTTATGTGGTCGTAGCCTGGGGCGATGTCCGTGACCAGGGGACCCAGGGTGTAGAAGGGTGCTTCGTGGCAGATCTCCTGCTGCATCTTCACGTTCTGCTCCAACTGGTCGAGGGGGACGTGTCCCGGCCCCTCGACCATGACCTGCACGTCCTTCTCCCAGGCGCGCTCGGTGAGCTTGCCTAAAGTCCTGAGCTCGGCGAGCTGGGCGGCGTCGGTCGCGTCTGCGATGGAGCCGGGGCGTAGACCATCGCCCAGGGAGATGGAGACGTCGTAGCGGCGGCAGATCTCCAGGATCTCGTCGAAGCGCTCGTAGAGCGGGTTTTGCCTGGAGTGATGGACCATCCACTTCGCCAGGAGCCCCCCGCCGCGCGAGACGATGCCGGTGATGCGGCTCTGCACGAGGTGGAGGTGTTGCAGGAGGACGCCGGCGTGGATGGTCATATAGTCCACGCCCTGCTCGGCCTGCTCCCGTATGACCTCGACGAAGAGGTCGCCGGTCATCTCTTCGGGGCTACCGACGCGGCTTATGACCTCGTAGATCGGGACGGTCCCGATGGGGACCGGGCTGGCCTCGATGATCGACCGGCGTATCCTCGGTATGTCCCCGCCGGAGGAGAGGTCCATCACCGTGTCGGCCCCGTACTTGATGGAGGTTTCGAGCTTTTCCAGCTCGGCCTCTATCTCCGAAGTGGTCTGCGAGTTGCCGATGTTGGCGTTTATCTTTACGCGCCCGGCCTTGCCGATGCCCATGGGTTCGAGGGAGGCGTGGGCCACGTTGGCCGGGATGATCATGCGCCCCCGCGCGACCTCTTCCCGGATCTTCTCGGGCTCCATTTGCTCACGCCCGGCGACGTGATGCATCTCCGGGGTGACCACGCCCTCCCTGGCGTAACGAAGTTGGGTTACGGACTCCCCGGGCCCGCCCGGCGTCCGTGGTTCGCGCTGCTGAAGCATGATTCGCCTCCTCTTTTCGGATCCGGGTCCGAGAAGAGGAGGGGCACCCGAGAACT
>JADDPY010000263.1:1827-2069 GCA_016781635.1 Rubrobacter sp. | reverse complement strand
CCTGGATCTTCGTGGTCCTCGTCTTCTTCCTCTTCACTGTCCTCCGGGGCCGTCGCCCCTTTTTCGCCCCCTCAGCCCTCGTCACCGGCTTCCTGGCCGTCGCCCTCCTTAATGTTCTCAATCCCGACGCGTTGATCGTACGCACCAACCTCGCCCGCGCCGAAGACGGGCAGAAGCTCGACGCCACGTACCTCGCGTCCCTCAGCGCCGACGCCGTCCCCGCTCTAACCGCAGGCCTACCC
>JADDPY010000263.1:1515-1801 GCA_016781635.1 Rubrobacter sp. | reverse complement strand
CGTTGAAGCCGGCCTTAGAGCACGCTGGTCAGGCCCCGCATCTGGCGACTGGCGCACCTATAACTTCTCCCGCTCCCGGGCGTACCAGGCCGTGGCCACCGGCTTTCCGGACACGCCCCGCGCGGAGGCACGCGCCCCCCGGGAGGAGGGATGAAAAATCCGGTCACGCGCGTCAAGAGGCCCGGTTACACGCTCTCCGTCTCCACGGGCAGGGAAGGCCTGCCTCAAGAAGCGTACGCGGAGGTCCGGCTCCCGGATGGGCAGAGTTGGTGCGCGAGGCTGCATA
>JADDPY010000263.1:787-1388 GCA_016781635.1 Rubrobacter sp. | reverse complement strand
CGTAGCCCTCGTCGAGGACCTCATGGCCGAAGGAGATCTCGAATTGGCCTTCGTCCCGATCGGGGAACATCCCGAAGCTCCCTGAACCCGGCCTCCGCTACAATGCGCGCATTCCGCAACGAATCGGGAGGCAAGGGTGGGACTCGACGTCTATTCGGGCACGCTCACCCGCTACTACTCGGATGACTGGGAAACGGTGTGGGCGCGCCACGCCCGCGAGGCCGGGATGCAGAGCATGACCGTCCGCGTGGACGAACGCGGCGCCCCCGATGTACAGCGAATAAATCCCAAAGAGGGCCGCGACGTCCTTGCTTGGCGCGAAGCCCTAAACGAGGCGATCCTCGACGCACCCGGCAACCCGCGTCTGGACTGGGACGAGGGGGTGAACCGGCCTTACTTCACCGCCAAGCTCGGCTGGAACGGTTACGCCGCCCTCATGCTTCACGCCGCCCACGCCATACGTCCCGAAATAGGGCGCCCGAAGCAGTGCCCGAGGACTGGCGGGAAGACGAAGCGTACAAAGCCTCCACCGGCGAGAACCTGAGCGGCTCCCCCTGCGGCTACGTCATGGCGCCCGAGCTGTGGCTGCCGGGGGACTTCC
>JADDPY010000263.1:0-726 GCA_016781635.1 Rubrobacter sp. | reverse complement strand
GCTCCTCGCTAACTTGCACGGCCTCAACAAGCGAACCTTCCGCGCAGACCCTGAGACCGCCGCCCGCTGGCTCTCCGGCAACGTCGAGGAGGCCGTAAATCACTTCGAGGCCCGCGCCCGCTACGGCTTCGCCATTTTACTTTACCTCGCGGAGGAGGCTGTCTCCAACGAGCTACCGCTCAAGCTCGACTACTAGGAACCCGAGAACGGCGCGAGATGTGGGGTACAGAGCCCCGGAGACACGAGTTATCCACAATATGTTGTGGATACAGGGTCAGAAGTGGTGGATAAGTGGAACAGGTGTAACAAGTCCTTAACATGTGCGAAGACTTCTCAATGCTGCCGGTAGGGGGGGAGGGGCACGAGTGGAAATGCGTGGCGGCGGCCTTACAATTAAGTATGAAGCAAGACATGATCTACCTGAGGGGTGAGAAGTGCTTACCGAGGAGCGCGTAAGGGACCAGCTACGGAACGTCATAGACCCGGAGATCGGGATGGATCTCGTGGAGCTTGGGCTGATCTACGATGTGGGCGTACACGAGGAGGGCAAGCACGTAGACGTCTCGTTCAGCCTGACGAGCCCGATGTGCCCGGTGGGCGACATGATCCAGGAGCAGGTCGAGACCGAGGCCCTCTCCATAGAAGGCGTCGAGACCGTCAACGTCCAACTCACCTTCGAGCCCATGTGGAGCCCGGAGATGATGAGCCCCGCCGCCAAGCTCTTCT
>JADDPY010000684.1 GCA_016781635.1 Rubrobacter sp. | reverse complement strand
CGACCACGTCGTAGCCGGGGCCGCAGTTCACATAGTCGACGCTGTTGTCGCCCGCGGGGCGGATTTCATCGTTCCCCGTCCCGCCCAGAATGCGGTCGGAGCCCGAGCCGCCGATGAGCGTGTCGTTGCCGGCGTCGCCGCGCACTAGGTCGTTGCCGGGGCCGCCGGAGATCCCGTCCATGCCGTTCAGCCCGGCTATCGCGTCGGCGCCGCCCTTGCCGAAGATCACGTCGTTCCCGTTCGTGCCGGTGATAGTATCGGGCCTATCCGTGCCCGCCCCGGTGCCCGCTCCGGCCACGACCGCGGCCAGGGTAACCATTGCCAGAACCGTCGTTAACAGCAGAATCGTCCTTTTCACCACTAACCCTCCTCCTGATTCGGGATCCACCGGGGAGTTTATTGTTGTTCTACCGCGCTCGGCTGCAGTTCTGGCCGAGTGTTTCGGAGGCCTTGGTATACTCGTTTTTCGTTGTCGAACTCGGGCGGAGGCTTTTGGACTACAACGATTTTTCGGAGATTACGAAGCGCATCGTTTCTAACGTCGAGCGCGCCGTCTCCGGCAAGCGTGAGGGCGTATTTCTCGCCGTCGTGGCGCTGCTCGCGGGCGGGCACGTCCTTATAGAAGACGTGCCGGGCGTGGGGAAGACGCTGCTCGCGAAATCCCTGGCGCGCTCCATCTCGGGCGACTTCCGGCGCATACAGTTCACCCCCGACCTCCTGCCGGCCGACGTCACCGGTACGAACGTCTACAACCAGGGCGACGGACAGTTCGAGTTCTGGGCGGGGCCGGTCTTCGCCAACGTCGTGCTTGCGGATGAGATCAACCGCGCCAGCCCCAAAACCCAGAGCGCCCTTCTGGAGGCGATGGAGGAGGCCTCCGTCACCGTCGACGGCACCACCCGCCGCCTCCCGGAGCCGTTCGGCGTGATCGGGACGCAGAACCCCGTCGAGCACGAGGGGACCTACCCCCTGCCCCACGCCGAGCTCGACCGTTTCATGGTCAAGATGTCTTTAGGCTACCCGGACGGCGAGGCGGAGGTCGACCTCTTGAGGCTTGCCTCCGACCCGGTGGCGTCGCTCCGGCCCGCGGTCAGCCTCCCCGAGTTCGCGCAGATGCGGGCCCTGGCCGAAGAGGTCCATGCGAGCGAGGCCGTGTTGCGCTACGTCGTCTCCGTGACGCAGGCGACGCGAAAGCACGAGGCGGTTCACCTCGGAGCTTCCCCCCGGGCGAGCCGGATGCTGCTTGCGGCTGCGAGGGCCAACGGCGCCGCGCACGGGCGATCTTACTGCATACCAGACGACGTCAAGGTGCTGGCGCCGCACGTCCTGTCGCACAGGATCATCGCCTCCCCGAACGGCTCCGGCGGTGACACGGGGAGCGTGGTGCGCGACGTGCTCCGCTCCGTGCCGGTGAACGAGGCGGTATGACGCTTTGAGACGCGTCTGGAAGCGTGCCCTGGGGGTCTTTTACCGGCGCAGGCTCCGGGTGCGACCGACGGGCCGGGGCTGGCAGGCGCTCTTCTTCGGTGTCCTCTGCATTGTCCTGGCGTACCTTCTCGGGACTACCCAGATCTACCAGCTCGGCTACGCGCTCCTCGCCCTGCCCGTGGCCGCCTTCGCTCTGGGATTCTGGCTCTCCAGGGGCCTCTCCTACGCGCGTAAGATTCCCTCCAACGAGAGGCCGACGGCCGGGCGGGAGACTCATATCGAGCTTGTGGCTTCGAACGCCTCCCCGGCGACGAGCCCGCGGGTGGAGATCGTCGACCACCTACCCAAGCGGAGGTTCTTCGAGCTGCCGCCGGTGGAGGGAAGGGGGACCAGAAAAATACGGGTGCCCATGAGCTTCGAGAAGAGAGGTCTCTACAACCTCGGGCCCGCGGAGCTGAAGACGACGGACCCTTTCGGACTCCTGCGCTTTGCCCGCAGGTTCCCGGAGACCACGGAGGTCGTGGTCTACCCGGAGGTCCACGACCTGCCCGGATTCCCGCTGAGGGGTAGCGGCGCGGACGCGGGTACGCGGGGCTCTTTCTCCCAGCGGGGGGACGAGTTCTCCGGCCTGAGGGAGTACCGGCGCGGGGACGAGCGACGCCACATCCACTGGAAGAGCGTCGCGCGCACGGGCCAGCTTGTCGTCAAGGAGTTCGCGGCGGACGCCCCCCGGCGATACGCGGTCGTCCTGGACCTGCAGCGGGCGGGGCTCGGCGTCCCGGAGGCCGAGGTCGAGGATGCGGTCTCCGCCGGGGCCTCGGTGATCTCACACCTCTCCTCGGAAGGCTTACCCTCAAGGCTCCTGCTCTCCGGCACGGAGCGGGCCGCGACGGTCTTCGGCTCCGGTGAGGGGCCATACTGGGCTGCAATGAAGCTACTCGCAACGGCGGGGGCCGACGGGGATGAGGGCCTGGATGAGTTTGTGGACGGGGTCCCGCGCGGCGATCTCGGGGAGGGTGTGATCCTGATCTCCAGGTCCATCGGGGACGGTCTCTTTCGTAGCGTAGCGAAGCTTCGGGCGTCGGGACTTTCCGTGGTCGTGGTCGCCGTCGCCACTTACACTTATCGCGGCTTTGGCGGTGCCGGCATGGGTGGCGCGGCTGGAAGGGAGGCGGCATTCGACGCGGGGCTGCGACGCCTGGAGGTTGCCGGGGCCACTGTAAGGGTCTTGCGCCATGAAGGCGGAGTGCGAAACCTTGCGGGTGCCTTTGGCGGCGCCGGTAAGGGCACTACAAACAACAAAGGGGCGGTGTAGAGATGGGTGGGTGGACCATGAGGGCGCCGCTGTACGTTGCTGGGTTGGCGGCGGGCGCCGCTTTCTCCGTGCTGTTCGTTGGCGGGGCGACGGCCTACGTGGTGGGGGCGGCGATCGTCGCGACCCTCGTCGGGTCGGCGGGATCGTGGAGGTTCTTGCTGCTCCTCCCGGCGGCGGCGCTTTATACGCTGCTCGCCGTCTACGGGATGCCGCCTTTGAGCTTCGGGGGGTGGGAGAGGCTCGTCGGCCAGATCAGGCTCGACGTCTGGAACGCGATGGGGATTATGTACGCAAACCCCATCCCCTACGATCCCCACCCGGGGCTTTTCGTCATCATCCTGCCGATAATCGTCCTTCTAGTCTCGTTTGCGACCTCGGCCACTTTGTATGAGGGGAGCCCCGTGGTCTCGGTGGCCGTACTCGGGTTGACCATCGGTATCATGAGCACGGTCTCGTTCGAGGCGGGCGTGGGACCGTTCTTCGCGGTCTTTCTGCCCGCCGCCGTCGCCCTGCTGCTAGTTACGGCCAGGGAGGGTACGGGCCTGCCGGCGCCCGGCGCGGTCGTGGCGGGCCTGCTCGTAACCGGGATCGTGCTCACGCTCCCCGCCACGCCGTTCGCGGAGGCGGCGATCCGGCCGGCCACGATGGACTGGACCAGGATCGGGACGGGCGGGACCTCGCGCCTCGCGGTCGAGGCGGACGTGGGCGACTACCTGACTACGGGGCGCGACGCCGAGCTTCTGCGTGTTCGAAGCCCCGAGCCCCTCCTCTGGCGCGGTGGCACCCTGGACTTCTTCGACGGCGTCCGCTGGTCCTCGACCACCGAGCCGGGGGTGGACTACGGCGAGGAGGTGGCCGAGGGGGTCGCGACGCGCACCGTGGTGCAGCGCATCGAGGTCCTACAAGCCGAGACGGACCTTCTCTTCGGGGGCTACCGTATGACGGACGTCTCCGTCCCGGGTGCCCAACAGAGCACCGACGCCTCATGGTCCACGGGTACGCCCCTCACCCGGGGCTTCTCCTACCGGGTGCGCTCGCAGATCCCGCAACCCACCGCCGCGCAGCTCGAAGGTGCCGGGAGCGGTTACCCGGACGACGTTCAGGAGAAGTTCCTCCAGCTTCCGGAGGACCGGCCGGGGGTCCTGCCGGAGACCGCAGAGAAGATAAGGCGCGACTACGACCTTGCGGACGCGACCCCTTACGAGAAGGCCCGGGCGATAGAGCGGTACCTGATCTACGATGGCGGCTTCACCTACAATCTGGACGTGGATTACAACCGGGCCGACCAGGCCATAGAGGAATTTCTCGGCGAGGGGAAGGAGGGCTTCTGCACTCAGTTCGCGACCTCCATGGCCCTCCTCGCGCGCGAGCTCGACGTCCCCTCCCGGGTCGTCTATGGCGCCACCACGGGTGAGGAGGACGACAATAACGAGTACGTCGTCACCGGATACAACATGCACACGTGGGTCGAGATCTACTTCCCAGGCGTCGGCTGGTACCCCTTCGAGCCGACGCCTGGCTCCGAGATACCATCCACCATGCAGGCGAACGCTCCCCGCCCCGAGCTTCCTACCGCCCGCGACGAAGCCGTTGCGCAGGGCCCCGCCCAACGCGAGCGACAGCAACAGGAGCAAAGCACCCCGGCCGAGTCAGCCTCCTCCGGCAGCGAGAGCTTCTCCACAGGGGAATCTGCCATATGGGCCTACGCGCCTTACGGGCTTACGCTCTTACTCCTGTTCGCCGCCGTGCCCCTCACGAAACGTCTCCTTGCCGCCCGCGGCGGCCCCGAGGAGCTTTATCAGGATCTTACGGGCAGGCTCCGAGACGCCTTGCCCCCGGGAAGGGCGTCCCTCGCCGACTCGCCGGCCCTCACCCCGACCGAGCGTCTGCTGCTCCTCGCAGGGGTCGTGGGGGTCGCGGTAGGCCCCTTCCGGGAGTTCGCCAGGGCCTACTCGGAGAGCCTCTACGCCCAGAACCCGCGCGCGGACACTGCCCGCACCTATCGCAAAGCCCTCGGTGAGTACGGGACCATCCCCTTCTGGCGCCGCGCCCTCGCCGCCATCAATCCTGCCTCGCTTCTCTTGCGGGCGCGGCATGGGATGCTTGCGGGCAGGTCATGGCTCGGCAAGAGGTTCGGTCACCGGTCGTCGCGGCCCGGCGGCGGGCGTGACGAGGGGTAGGGTTACGGCTCGGGGAGCGGTTCCCGTTGAATTGGTAATAGGGTAGTGTAATAATTCTTTTGACCAAATAACACACTACAGCATTTCTTGGGGGTGCTGATGGACCAGAAGACGACAATTCTCGCGATCACGGATAACGCGGCAGAGAAGGTCAAGACCCTCATGGAGCAGGAGGGTGAGGAAGACCTCGCGCTGCGCATCGGGGTTCGCCCCGGCGGTTGCTCGGGCTTCCAGTACTCGATCTACTTCGACGACGAGATCAACGACGACGACGAGGTCATCGAGACCAAGGGTGTCAAGGTCGCCATCGACGCCATGAGCGTCCCCTACATCATGGGCTCCGAGTTCGACTACGTCGACGGCCTCATGGGCGCCGGCTTCGCCGTCAACAACCCGAACGTTCAGGGTGGCTGCGGCTGCGGCAGCTCGTTCACCTGCTAGCTTAAACTCAAGCACGTAGCGCAGGGAGAGCCCGGGTCCTTACGGACCCGGGCTCTCCCTCTATCTACTAGCGGTGCCGGGCACCGTTCCACGATTTATAGCAAGGACGAGGGGTTGGAGCGTTACGGCTTCGGCCCCCGAGTCTGTTGCGCCTGCTGGTTCTGGTTGGTCTCGCATCACGATTTTCGGGCAAGAAGAAACTACCCTGCCGGGCGTTTCGCCTTCCCGCTGGCCCCGTCGTCTTTTACGTACAAGGTCCAGGGGCCTATCTTCTCCCTTTCGTAGCGCGATTCCAGCCAGTCGAGGAGCATGGGGCTGTGGGTGCCGCTGGTGCGGCCGAAGGCTATGACGTCGGGATCATAGGCTTCGAGTTTCTCGATCCAGCCCTCGAACCCGCCGGGGGTCTCGACGGCGATCTGGTCGTCTATGCCTCGTATGATGAAGGCGTAGGGGTTGGGGTTGGTCTTGTGGAGGAGCACGAGAAGCTGCGGGGCGCCGATGGAGACGACCTTGGCGTCCTTGCCGAACCTCTCCTGAACCTTGGAGGCTGCCTGGCGCTGGTAGTCGAGGTCGTTCGGGCCGGGGGGACGCTCTTCGGTGTCCAGGGAGCTGACGCCGCGAGCCGGGTCGACGACGACGAGCGAGCCGAGCACGGCCACCGCGATGAGGGTGGACGAGAGCCCGACGGTGAGGAGCCGCGTGCCCCCCGGTAGGAGCGTGCCCATCGCTCCTATTCGTCCGACGACGAAACCCAGGAACCCGCCAAAGCCGACGGCGATGTAGGGGATGAAGACGTAGAAGTCCGGGTAGCCCTGAAAGTCCACGAGCGACCAGAGGACGGGGAAGGGGAGGGAGAGGAAGATCGGGGCGAAGGCGCCCCTTCTCATCGGTTGCCCGGAGGGACCGCTGTAGGCCTTTCTCAAGAGATGCACGGAGCCGAGCGTAATGAGGCCTATAACCACCGCCACCAGCATCACGCCGACGACGATGGGGACCAGGATCGTGTCGTAGCCCTGGAAGATCGCCTTGACGGGCGCGAAGAACTCGGCCGTGGAGAGGAGCTGCTCCCGGTCGAGGTAGCGGGCGTTGAACAGGATGCTCCCGTTCACCAGCTCGTCGAGGGCCCCCTGGAAGTAGAAGTATGCCCCCGTTGCCGCGATGGGCAATCCGGCCCCCGCTGTTGCGCGCAGGCTAGCGCCCAGGCGCGGTTCGTCTCTCTGCGTGACAGCGAGAACGATCGCCACGAGCGAGAAGACGGCCATGGGTTGCCAGACGAGGGCTGCCAGGGAGCCGCACAGACCCGCGAGGGCCCACCGCTTCTGGGAGGCGAACAGGAGACACAGGACCTCGAAGAGCACCATCGGTGTCTTCGCCTCTGGAGATGAGACGGCGTAGCGGGCGAACCCGAAGAACCCGAGGAAGGTCAGGGCCGTGAAGAGCCCCGCCCTCTGCGATTTAAAGAGGCTGCTACCCAACCCGTAGGTCGCGACCACGGCCAGGCAGCCTATAAGGAAGAAGACGGCGCGCACGGCGGTGATGTCCGTGGCGCCGAGGTACGGGCTGAGAACCACGCCGACCCCGACGAGCATCGGGGCGAGGGGGCCCTTGTGGTCGAAGATGCTGACGTAGGGTGGGACGCCTTCCGCCATTCGCTGGCCGCTGTAGAGGTAGATGGCGTTGTCCCGGGAGAGCGCCCCCTCGAAGCTGTTCTGAAAATACACGGCCGCCGCGAGGAACAGCAACAGAAGGAGCACGAACGCCTTGCGGGTGCGCGGAGACCGCTTCTCCTTCGGCGTTATGGGCTCATACTGGGACATGGTCTTGTTTGTTCCTCCGAACGTTGGCCTGCCCGAGTACGATGCTACCCGGGTACATTACTATAGTCTTTGTCGGAAGCTTTTCAGGCAACCACTCCAGGTTATCTTTTAACCGATCCGGATTCGTAAGGCTCGCTGCCCTCCGGGACGAGCTCGTAGAGCCCTACCTCCCCGTCCACCGGGACGGTCTCGAAGCCTGCCTCGCGGAACGTGTCCTCACCGACGACCTGCCCGAGTACGTCGTGGTCGAGGAGGTAGACGGGCCCTCTCTCCGCGGCTCGTCGCGCGGCCTCGACCCCGCTTATGTCGCCGGTGCCGTAGCGCTCGGCGGCCTCCGCGGAGTTCAGGTTGTCGGGCCAGACGACGTCTTCGTAGCGGAGCCAGGAGGTCTTGAAAGGGTCCACGAGCGTGAGGTCGCGCCGGCGTTCCTCGACGAGGACCATGTACCAGAGCGAGCTCCGGTGGTGCAAGACCGTGGCATTGGGTGCCACGCTCTCCGCCACGGACTCGATCGTCTGTCTTCCGAAGTTCTCGTCGCTCCGATCTTCCAGGGCGTAGCTCTCCCGCACCCCGAACAGGGGAACCGCGAGCGCCAGCAGGGAGAGCACGAGTACCAGCGCTGCCTTTGGGAGCGGGTTTTCGGCGAGATGCCCTATCAGGGCTTCCGCTCTCCGGAGGACCACGCCCACGCCCACGGCCACGAAGAGGCTCAGGATCACGTACGCCGGGATGAGGAAGACGTAGTAGTCCTCCACCCCGTACGTGAGGGCATGGACGAGCCAGCCGAAAAAGGCGATGCCCAGCAGCAGCGCCGCCGGGCGGTCGGTGTGTGCGAGACAGAGTGCTCCTAGCAGACCTGCGAGCATGAGCAGCAGGGGAAACTGCCCGTACAGGTAGTCAGCGTAGATCGTGAGCCGGTCGGCGACATCCTGAAGGATGGGCTGTGAGCGGGAGGGTACCTCGTCGGAGCCCGGGGCGGCCCCCGTCTCGAGGTCGGTGAGGAGCTTGAGGAGGTAGCTTCCTCCCGTGACGAGGAGCAGGAAGCGGCCCGGGCTCGAAGGGTCGGCCTCGTTCAAAGGCGCCTCCATCGCGGCCCTGATAGGCAAGTAGAGGTAGGGGAGGAGCCCCACGATGAAGAGCCCGAGGCCCTTTAGCAGAAGTTTCGTCTGCCGGAACTTTTTCCGATCGACGACGAACACGAAGGCGAGACCTGCTGGGATCAGCAACCCGCTCGTCAGGTGGTGGGTAAGCGAGAGGCCCATGAGGAAGGCGGCGAGTAGCCCGTAGCGGTCGTTCCCGCGGTCCCTCCAGAGCAGGAGGACGGAGATGACGACCGCGATGAAGAGCGCGTTCAGCGTGTAGACCTCGGCGATAATCGCCTGGCCCCAGAAGAGCGGGCTCACCCCCAGCGCCAGAGCGCCGACCGCGGCGGCCACGATGTGGCCGCTCAACCGTAGCGCCACCCCGTAGATCACGACCACGGCGCATGTTCCGTAGACGGCCGAGGCGAGGTTGACGCCGTAAGCGGCGTCCCCGAACGGCAGGTAGGTGAAGAGATGGGTCAGCATCATGTAGGTCGGGTAACCGCTCGGGTGCCCGATGCCGAGCACGGCGACCTCGGCCTGCAGCATCGCCGGGTCGAAGAGCTCCGGGTAGTCGTAGTACAGGACCGTCGGGGCGAGGGTGCTCAGGTAGAGGAGGAAGACGAAGAGGCCCACCCCCGCGCCGAGCAACGCAGCGCCGTTCCTCGCGAGGAACCCGGTCTCCTTGTCCACGCCCAACCTCTTGTCCTTCGCGGGTCTCACAGCACGAAAGAGTACTACGCCAGAGATGTGACCATGCCCGTAGCGAGCACGAAGGCACGAGCATACCGACGAGGTCCGGCGCGCGTTCTACCGGAGCTGCCCGGCCGCGAAGCCTCCGGACGGTGGCATCTCGGGGGGCCGCAGGC
>JADDPY010000232.1 GCA_016781635.1 Rubrobacter sp. | reverse complement strand
AATAAGGATTCGGCTACCGCATCGCTCCCCTATCGAACAGAACTGGAAGGACCATCATGCTCTACCGCAACTTAGTGCAGTTTGATCCGATTGAAACCGTTGTTCAACTACGAACTGCCGACGATAAAGACGAAGCTGTCCATCTTGTTCAGACCTATGTAATCTCCGATCGTATGGCCGACCAGTTGGTCAATCTCGTTTTTCCACAGCTACAGATAGACCGGCCGCTAAACAATAAAGGTATCCTGATCGTCGGTAACTATGGCACCGGTAAGTCGCACCTCATGTCGGTTCTCTCGGCGCTGGCCGAGCATGCCGATGTCGCCAAGCTCATTCGCAATCCCGCCGTGCGTGACGCTGCTCCCTCGGTCGCCGGCAAGTTCAAAGTTGTGCGCGCTGAGATTGGTGGTGTTGAGCGAAGTCTGCGCGACATCGTGCTCGACGAGCTTGAGCGCTTTCTGGCTGATGTTGGAACGCCGTACAAGTTTCCGCCGGCCGACCAGATTACCAACAACAAAGGTCCGTTGATTGAGGCGATGGCCGCCTATAACCAGCGCTACCCCGACCACGGCGTGCTGTTCGTGCTTGACGAACTGCTGGACTACCTGCGTAGTCGGGAAGAGCGCGCCCTGTTCTTGGACCTCGGCTTCCTGCGCGAGCTAGGCGAGGTTACAGGCGCGACGCCGTTTCGCTTCATAGCGGGCGTGCAGGAGACCCTCTTTGATAATCCACGTTTTGCTTTTGTTGCCGAACAGCTACGTCGGGTGCGTGATCGTTTCGAGCAAGTGCGGATCGCTCGTGAGGATATTGCGTATGTGGTAGCTGAACGTCTCTTAGGCAAAAACGATGAGCAACTCGCGCGCATCACGGAGCATCTGCGACCGTTCACAGTGCTGTACCCGCCGATGGCCGAGCGTCTTCATGAATTTGCGCGGCTGTTTCCGATCCATCCGGCTTACATTGACACGTTCGAGCGGGTCTACGTCGCGGAAAAGCGCGAAGTACTGCAGACCTTTAGCCGGGCTATCCGTTCAGTGCTCGACCGGGAGGTGCCGACCGAGCAGACCGGGCTTATCTCCTACGATCACTACTGGAATCTCCTGCGGGAAAATCCCAGTCTGCGAACACTCCCTGGCGTGGCTGAAGTGATAGATATGAGCACCGTGCTCGAGGGCCGCATCCAGAACGCCTACACCCGCAAACAGCTCCTGCCCATGGCGCTGCGGATCGTTCATGCCTTGAGTGTGCATCGGCTCACGACAAGTGATATTCACACGAAGGTCGGTGTAACGGCCGAGGAGCTGCGCGATCAGCTCTGCCTCTGGGCGCCGATGCCGAAAGAAACGGCTGATGCCGAGTTTCTTGGCGGCATCGTGCAGGTCGCCCTCAAGGAGATTGTGCGCACCGTCAGTGGTCAGTTCATCACGTTCAATAGTGAGAACGGCCAGTACTATCTGAACCCCAAGCAGATCGTCGACTTCGATGCGAAGATCGAGGAGCGGGGCGGGTTCATGGATGAGCGTGACCTTAACCGCTACTTCTTCGATGCCCTGCAGCAGCTGCTCGACATCACCACCAGTGTGCATGTCACCGGCTTCCGCATCTGGCGCTACGAGCTTCCCTGGACCGAGAAGAAGGTGACCAGGCCCGGCTACCTCTTCTTTGGCCCCCCTGACGAGCGAAGCACAGCCCAGCCGCCGCTCGACTTCTATCTCTACTTTCTGCCGCCTTTCACTGGCCCTGGAAAGAAATATGGATCGACACGCGATGAAGTTATCCTGCGATTGCAAGGGGCGGGCAGCGATTTCGAGGAGATTGTCCGGCGGTACACTGGGGCTCGCGCCCTTGCTGCGGAGTCGCCAAACTATCGACAGACGTACGAGGACAAGGCCGACCAGCACTTGCGAGCATTGATTGGGTGGCTGCGCCAAAATCTTAACACCCT
>JADDPY010000017.1 GCA_016781635.1 Rubrobacter sp. | reverse complement strand
ATCGGGTCCGCACCCTCGAGGTCGGGCACCTGCTCCCACGTCTTCCCGCCGTCTTCGCTTATGGCCGCGCCCTCGTGGCCGCCGACCATCACGCGGTCGGGGTTCTTCGGGTCGACCGCCATCGCGTGCAGGTCGCCGCCCACCACCGGCCGCTCGACAGCCGCGGACGACGGCCCGCCGGGTCCGCCGGCTATGAGGACGGACGCCGCCACCACCAGCGCGGCGAGCGCGAACACCGCAACCGCCCCCCACACCAGCAGCGGCGACCGCCCCGCCTTCGCGTTCGTCTTGCTTGCCGTCTTGCTCACGATGTTCTCGCTCCTTCGTCCGTTGGGTTGCCGTCCTTCTCCGCCGAAGGCCGGCAACCCTCCCGCTCCAAAGCCCCGATCTTCTCGTCCAGGGCGGCCTGCTGCGCTTTGAGCCGCGCGAGGCTCTCCTCCTGTTCTGGGCCGGCCCGGTCCTCTCGGGGTGTGCCTTGGGGTGTGCCTTGGCGTGTGCCCTGGCCGCCGTGCATGTACTTCATCATCAGCAACATGGATGCCGGGCAGGCCGCGAGCAGCGCGTACGGGAGCACCCCCGTCGCTACTCCGGGGGCGAGCGCGTAGATCCCAACCCCCGTCGCGGCCAGCGCGGGCAGCGCCATCCGGCCTAGCCGGCTTCTCTTCATCTCCATCCGTTCCCTTCCTCTGAGGCGGTCCAAAAGATGCTTGCCGACGGGCTTGCCGTCGGGCGCGCCGACGGGCCACCCGGAACACCGTCGCCAGGCAGGGACGATGCTAGGTCGCCCCGGGCGCGGCGCCGGACGGTGCCGGGAGGGGTTAAGGGCGGCCGTTCATCGGCTCAGGAAGGCTGCGGAGGGGGGGGATCCGGCGAAAGGAAGAACTGCGCGGGTCGCGAACGTTCGTCGGAGAGACGGCGTCCGCGCAGCGTCGCGAAGGCGAGCAGCGCGGGCAACGCCGACAGCACGGCGCCCACGCACACCGACGCCGGGCCGGACGGAGACGTGTGGGAAGAAGACCGAGCGGCGTACGGACACTCCCCGGGGTCGCACATGCCCATGTCGCCCAGGTAGGGGTACAGCGCCACGACCGTGGCCACGAGCACCGCCAGCGCGAAGAAGTGTATGCGGCGCAAGCTCACGGTGGGATTGTACAGCTTCCGTATCGAGGTTAGCGCCACCTAGGTCGAAGCCCTATCCACCCGAGTGCGTGGAAGGGTCGTTCTCCGAACTTCGGGTGTACGAATTCCCGGAAGTTCGGGGACACGAAAGCGGGCGGAGCTGCTACGCCTCAGCCCGGCACCAGGCGGCGTCCGAATACCTGAGTCGAGCCCCGGTGGCCTACCCTTGTTGGGGAACAGCACCAATCTCTTGCATCACGTGAAGGGTGTCATAGTCGACCCACTCTTCCTCGATTTTTCCGCCGGCGATGCGGTCGAAGAGGTAGCCGGTAAAGGTTACCTGATTGCCGGTAGGAGCGCTGCCCATAAGCTCACCTTGGTGGGTACCCCTGACCGTCCAGCGCGTAACCACACTGTCACCTTCGGCTATCATCTCATCAATAGTAACCCGGAAATCCGGGAAGCCGGCATGGTAGGTGCTCACAAGGCCCTTAAAACCCTCCGGACCACGCACCTCTCCTTCGACAGCGGGGGGACCGTGGCGAACGAAGTCGGTAGTGAACAGCTCGTCGATTACGTCCACGTTGCCCTTATCCCAGATCTCCTCCAAATAGCGGCGGGCGAGGGCCTTGTTTTTTTCGGACATAGCGTATCTCCTCCTTGGGTTCCGTCCCTAACACCCCGTTTATGCCTGGCCTTTCTCCCTCTTGATTACTCCTAAAGCGCCACTACTCCTTTTGCCCCCGCTCCCCGACGGAGCGTTTGTTTAAATGGCAGCAAGCGTGATAAGGCAGCAAATCCCCAAAAGGAGTGATTTTTGTTGCTATTTAGCTGTTACAAGCGCCCTGCTAGTTGCTTGAGAGGCTTATTCACCACATTGCCTAGAAGGCTTGTTCTCCGAACTTCGGGCGTAGGGGGTTCTAAGAAGTTCGGACACTAACTTCCGCTCCGCGTTCGGGCGACTCACCGCTTATTCAGCCGCCGGGCCAACAGCCGCTTGCCGAAGGTCCAGGCCAGTATGCGGGGGAGGCTCAAGGGTCTCCAAGAGGAGTTCCGAGATCTTCCTTGAC
>JADDPY010000002.1:29654-31824 GCA_016781635.1 Rubrobacter sp. | reverse complement strand
AGCTGCCAAGAAGAGCAGAAAGTTCGTCTCCCTCAGCACGAAGATCCTTCCTCCACGCACAAACCCCGGCCTACCGCGCCCACCGCCAGACCACCCCGATTCCAGAAGCCATGAGCCCCACAAACGCCGCGAGCGGCAGTATGTCGGGACCGCCCGTCTGGGGCATGGACGGCGAGGCGGCGAGAGACACCTCCTCCGATGCCGGTACTGGTGTGTCGGGGCCCGCTATCTCACGGGTGCCCATGCAGGCGTTAGTAGTCCACTCATCACCTCTGCGGTGCAGGTAAAGCATGTAACGCGCTCCCTGCCGGAAGCTCACGTCTACGCTGCTGGCCTCGCCGATTCCCGAGTCCGATCTTATGTAAATTGTCTGCCCGCTTTTGCTCTTGTCGCCGCCCGAGACTCGATCCAACGTGACTTCGATTCGGGACGACTCCTGCGACGCCTCTATGTTCTCGACCGTTCCGGAAGCTACGAGGTCCCAGGCAGCTCCGGAGCCGGCACACGAAGCAAGCGCCGGCCTAGCGAAAACGGGCCAGAGCCCTACTACCAACACCATCAGGCAAAAGGACCACCCGAACCGAAACCTCAACTCGTCTTGCCTCATTTCTTCGTCACTCCCCCTTCGCCCGAACGGCGAGTTCGCCTCCTGCGCAAGCCGTAGCAAAGATCGTGGTCAGTTTCGGCACGAGCATCAACGGTAGCGAGGCCGCCAGGAAAGCAGAGAAATCGTTTCCTCCAAAATCAGCCGTTCCCGAAACGATCAAGTCCGCTGAATCTCGCACATAAACTTCGTAACTTCGTAGTTCGGCGGCCCCGCGCAAGCGGCGCGGGCGGACTTACTCGTCAGCACGCAGGTCCAACGAGGAGAGTCAAGAACAGAATGAATGTCAGAGAGGCGAGACGCACTCGTCCAAAGCCCACCGATGCACAACCTCCTCCAACCCGGGTATTTCAGGCATTGTGCCAGTACCGCTGACCACGAGCTACCACGAGCGAACGGTCCCGGGCTCTTTGCTCCAGGACCGTTCGAAGTACCTCCGACTAGAGGTTATGCCGTGCGGCTCCTACTCCACCGTCACGCTCTTGGCGAGGTTACGAGGCTTGTCTACGTTCAGGCCGCGGGCCTTGGCTACGTGGTAGGCCAGAAACTGCAGCGGCACGACGGAGACGAGGGGGCTCAGAACCTCCGGAACGTGTGGAACCGGGAGCACGGATTGGGCGATCCTCTCCGCGGCCACGTCACCCTTGTTGGCTACCGCGATTACCCGGGCGCCGCGGGCGACGGTCTCCTCGACGTTGGAGAGGGTCTTCTCGCGCAGCGTCCCCTCGCCGAGGATGGCGACGACGGGGCACTGCTCGTCGACGAGGGCTATGGGGCCGTGCTTCATCTCGCCGGCCGGGTAGCCCTCGGCGGGGAGGTAGGAGATCTCCTTGAGCTTCAACGCCCCTTCGAGCGCCACCGGGAACGACTGCCCACGTCCCAAAAACAACGCGCAACGCGCCCCCGCGAAGACGCCGACCGCCTCGCTCATCAAGCCCGGCTCCCCGAGAATCTCGATGCCCTCCTCGACCTTCTCCGGCGAGCGCCTCAGAGCCCGCCCGATTTCCCTGAGCTCCTCGTCCGGTCTTGCCCCACGCACCTTGGCGAGAGCTAGGGAAAGCAGGTACAGCGCCGCAACCTGCGTGAGGAAGGTCTTCGTCGCCGCGACCCCGACCTCGGGGCCGGCCTTGGTCAGGAGCACGGCGTCGGCCTCGCGGGTGATGAGCGAGCCCTGGGTATTCGTCACGGCGAGCACGCGGGCACCGAAAGACCGGGCGGCTTCTATCGCAGCCAACGTATCGGTGGTCTCGCCGCTCTGGCTGATGGCGACGACGAGCGTCCCCTCGTCCCCGACCGGATCGCCGTAGCGATACTCGCTAGCCACCGCGACCTCGACGGGGATGCGGGCGAGGCGCTCCAACGCGTTCTTGGCGAGGAGGCCTGCGTGGTAAGCGGTACCGCAGGCGACTACCACTATCCGTTCGATCCCGGCGAGGTCCACTCCAAGCTCCGAGAGGTCCACGGAGCCATCAGCGTCCAGGCGTCCTGCGAGCGTCGCCTGAAGGGCGGCGGGCTGCTCGTGGATTTCCTTGAGCATGAAGTCCTCGTAGCCGCCGAGCTCTATCG
>JADDPY010000002.1:8957-29598 GCA_016781635.1 Rubrobacter sp. | reverse complement strand
GTCGAAAGCTCCACAGAGGATCCGGTGAGCACCACGACCTCGCCGTTCTCCACGAAAAGGAAACGGCGCGTGTAGCCGAGCAGGGCCTGAACGGCGCTCGCAAGGAAGTTTTCGCCTTCACCAAGCCCCACGACAAGCGGGCTCTGGTGCCGCGCGGCAACAACGGTCTCCGGCTCCGCGGCGCTTACTGCCGCCACCGCGAACGAACCTTGCAGGCGCTCCAGCGTCTCTATGAGCGCCTCCTTCAGAGACGTGCCCGCCGCGACCTTCTCCCCCAGGAGGTGCGCTATTACCTCGGTGTCCGTCTCGGAGTTGAACTCGAAACCGCGGGCCTTGAGCTCATCCCGAAGCTCCGCGTGGTTCTCGACGATGCCGTTGTGCACGACCGCGACCTCGGGGCCTACCGGCGCCCCGCCACCCAGGTGGGGGTGGGCGTTCGCCTCGGTCGGGCGCCCGTGCGTAGCCCAACGCGTGTGCCCGACCCCGGAGCGCATGCTGAAAAAGTCACCGTCACGCTGCTCGACAATCCCCGCGAGGTTATTGAGGGGGCCTACCTCCCTCGCCGTCCGCAGCCCGTCCGGCCCAGCCAAGGCCAGCCCGGCCGAGTCATATCCCCGGTACTCGAGGTTCCGCAACCCCTCCATGAGCACCTCTACGCACCGCTCCCCGCCAACGTAACCCACGATCCCACACATAAAGAGCACCTCCCAGCACTCGTCACGGGGCGTCAGAAGACGCCCCTTCCGGGGAACCCCAAAGCAAACAGGAAAAGAAAGCCAGATGTTGTTACCGGGCTCGGATCGGCGTTTTGTCCCCGGCGTCACCGCCGGGATTTACCGCCGCCCTATCGACCGCCCGAATGCCGAGACGCATCCGCCGAAAAACTCGATGAACGTCTTCCTCGTCAACTCCCCGGGAGGCAATACATCCTCCAGAGAGCCCTGGCGCTTTGCTTTCTTCCGGCTTCTCCTACCAAACTTTCACGGGTTCCTTCTTGCCTACCCGTCTGTTATCGACCATCAGTGCGTTTTTCTTTAGTGAGCCTCCCGCAAGTGATTAACGAGGCGATAACTCTATCCCCTCGGGAGTAAAAATATAAGGTAGAAGAAAGCGTATGTTTGATGGAAAGCCTGTGCCCGCCCGGATTAGTAGCGAAGAACGAGGTATGCGCCCGAGACCACGAGGGCCGCGCCCACGAGCCTGAGGGCCGTTGCCGGCTGGACCGGCAGGTGGAGGAGGCCGAACTGGTCCAGGACTATGGAGGTGAGCATCTGCCCCGCGATGATAAATCCAAAGGTAGCCGCAGCACCGAGCCGCGGCGTAAGCAAGACGGACGAGAACACGAAAAACGCCCCGAGGAACCCCCCTGCCCACGCCCACCAGGGCGCCCCCGAAAGGGAGGCGAGCGAGGTGGGCGTCTGGCGCGCTATAGCGACGGCGGCGAACAGGACGAGCGTCCCGACTAGAAACGAGAGGGCCGAGGCCGAGACCGGGCCGCCCACCGCTTTGCGGAGCTCGGCGTTCACCGCAAACTGAACCGTTATCGCAGTCCCCGCCACAAAGGCGAGGGCCGAAAGAGCCCAAGACACGTGCTTCCCCCTCCCGAGCCGTCGGCTCTAGGTATCGCCCCGGACGTAGTCCAGGATCATCAAATCCGTCATCCACTCGACCGGCGCCCGATCGTCCGTGAGGACCGGACCAGAGCCGTTCGTGGGCTCGATGTCGTCCGAGATCTCTCTCGCCAGCGGCCGAACCACCTCCGGGGCCTCGTCGAGGTTCGCCCGAAGCGCCTCGGCCCCGGTCTCCTCGCTCGTCGCGACCACGGTCGTGTTGAAGTCGCCGGTGTCGAAGGAGTAGACGTGCCCGTAGACCTCGCCCATCGTTCGCGCGATCGCCTCCGGCACCCGCCGGTCACCAGGGGTATGTCCGACGTTGATCGTCACGACCCCGCGCTCCGAGAGGTGATCCTTGACCTCCCCAAAAAACTCGACGGTCGTCAGGTGAAACGGGATGTACGGCTGACGATAAGCGTCGATCACGACGAGGTCGTACGCGTCGTCCGCCTCCGGGCCGCGCAGAAAGTAGCGGCCATCGGCGGCGTGGGTATTGAGCCCCTCGCGGTCCATGTTGAAGTACTTGTAGCCAACCTCGTTTACCCGGCCGTCGATCTCGACCCCGTCTATCTCCATCGGCCCGTAGACATCCGAGAGCTCCGAGGAGACCGTCCCGGCGGCGCTCCCTACAATGAGCGCGTTTCGGGGCGGCTCTGGCGAGGTGAGCAGCGGCACGGTGAGCGGGTAGTCCCAGTAGTTTTCGGAGAGGAGCCGACCCGGTTTGTACGCCGAGTGTACGGACCAGCCCTCGTTCAGTTGCAGGATACGCTCGCTATCCGGCAGCGGTTCGCCGTTCTCGTCGCGCTCCGTCGCTACGACGCGGATGTACTGGTAGAAGGAGTCGTCCTCGAAGAGGAGGCCGGGTGTCGGCTTGATCTGGTTGGGCAGGAACGTCGCCGCCAGCATGACGAGCGGCAGAAGGAGTAGAAGAAGGCTCCGGCGCCCCGCCAGGATGCTCGCCAGCGCGAGCGCGGCCCCGAAGAGCAGGAACGTGTCGCGGGTGCCGACGCCGGGGATGGTCAGGAGCACGGCGAGGAAGATGCCGGCGATGCTCCCCAGCGTGGAGATCGCGTAAAGGTTCCCGGCCGTTCCTCCGGCCTCTCCCACGTCACGCAAGGCCAGCCGAATAGCGAACGGCGAGACCATCCCGAGCAGCGTGATGCTCGGTGCGAAAAGCAGGAGGGTAGCGGCGAAGGAACCCAAAAATGCGCCGGCGGAAAGGCTCTCGAAGGAGCGGGCGCTTATGGACATGATCGGTCCGGCGATAAACGGCGTTATCGCGATGATGACGGAGGCCGCAATCGTGATGCTCGTCAGCGTCCGGCCGTTCGGGTGGCGGTCGGCGTAGCGCCCGCCGAGGTAGTAGCCGGCGGTCAGGTAGATCAGGATGAGCCCGATGATGTTGGCCCAGACGAGGATAGAAGATCCGAAGTACGGCGCGAGAAGCCTACTGGCCGCCATCTCGACGGCGAGCGTCGTCGCCCCCGCCACAAGCACGAGCAGGACGAGAGGTAGACGCCCTATCGGCTTCCCCTCCGACCCCACCCCCGAGTATTGGCCCGTCTCCGACACGGCAGCCAGTATATCCGCTAGGATTACGAAATGGAGGAGAGGCACGAGATAGCCGGGCGCTACGTCGTCCGTCTGGGACGGCGCGACGATGCGGCGGCAGCGGCGGCGCTTTGGATCAGGAGCGCCGAGGAGCACACCGCTTACGATCCCGTCTACTCCACCTCCCCCGAAGCCGAGAAGATCATGCGCCGCTTTCTCGCCGACCTCTCTTCGAGCTCTCACTCCTGCCTCTTCGTCGCCGAGATCCCGGACGGATCCGGAGACGCTGGCGAAATCGTGGGCTTCCTCTCCGGCGAGATCCGCGAAGGCTCCCCCGCCTTCTCACCCAAAACCTGGGCCGCCGTCGAAGACATCTACGTGACCCACGAGCATCGGAGCAGGGGCATAGGCCGTACTCTCGTCGACGCCTGCTCGGAGTGGGCCCGCGACAAGGGCGCCGACGGCGTCTCCCTCCAGGTCGCCGCGGGCAACGAACGCGCCCGCAAATTCTACGAAACCCTCGACTTTCGTGAGGTCTCCGTCTACGAGGTCAGGGAGTTCTAGACCTCCCGCCTCCGGACGGCGAACCGCCGTCCTTTACCAAACGCTGCGGGTCCTCCCCGCTCCGCATAACTTCCCCAACCATGAGCTCTGGTACTTGGGACGCGGGCTTCCCTGCGTAATCTTCCTGTAGAGATTTTGTCGACCGGGAAATCGACGGGGAGGAAAGATGGGCAAGAGGGAGCATTACACGCCGGGGACCTTCTGCTGGGTGGACCTGTCGACGAGCGACGTTGACGGCGCCAGGGCCTTTTACGGCGAACTTTTCGGTTGGGAGTTCGAGGACAGCGAGCTGCCGGGTGGCGGCGTCTACACGATGTGTCATGTCGAGGGCGATGAGGTAGCGGCGATCATGCGGCAGGACGAGCATCCCGGGCACTGGAACAATTATGTCGCTGTCGCGAGCGCGGACGAGACCGTCGCAAAGGCGAAAAAACTGGGCGCCGACGTGTTCGAGGAGCCCTTCGACGTTATGGAGGCCGGCCGCATGGCGGTGCTCGCCGACCCGGGCGGCGCTGTGCTCTGCATCTGGGAACCGAAGGGACACGCCGGGGCGGGCCGGGTCAACGACCCAGGGTGCCTGACCTGGACCGACCTTCAGACGTCATACCCCTCGCCAGCCGCCGACTTCTACGCCGCGCTGTTGGGCTGGGAGATGGAGCCGATAGAAGAGGACGGCAAGCTCGTTTACGTGACCATCAAGAACTTCGGCTCTTCGAACGGCGGGATCATGCCGTCCCAGAACGGTGGATCACCTTACTGGCTCGCCTACTTCACGGTTACCTCCTGCGAGGACGCCATGGCGAAGGCGCGCGATCTCGGGGGCGAGGTTCTAGCTGGTCCGCTTGATATAGGAGCCGGCACGATCTCGGTCCTGCGCGACCCCCAGGGGGCAATCTTCGCCATCTACGAGGGTGAAACGGACGACTGAGGCGGGTTCGCGTAGCGCCTGCCGCTCGCCCCGGAAGGTCGGCTAGCGCCGTGCCGGGCATTCGGAGCCTAGAGCGGCAGGCCGCGGGAGAGGAGGAGGACGCCCTCCTCCCGCTCATAGCCCAGGGTCTCGTAGAACGCCACCGCTTCGTCATCGGTCTGGACCTCGACATATGAGACGCCGCGCGCGGCGCAACGCTCCTCCACGGCCGCGAGAAGCGTGCGCCCGACGCCCTGGTGCCGTGCCCCAGACCTCACATGCATCTCCTCTATGCTGGCGAACGGGCCGCCGGCGGAAACGTTGAGCCCGTAGGAGAGCAGTACCACGCCGACCACCCGCCCCGCTTCGTCCCGGGCCGCGAGCATCTCGAGGTCTCCTCTCGCGACGGCGCAACTCAGTTTCTCGACGAAAGGTGCCGAAACGGGCTCGCCCTCACGCAGCGCTTCCTCCAGGAGCGCGAGCCCTTCGGCGAGCCGGTCGGGAGGCACGGGCCCTACCTCGAAGCGGGGGTTCCTCAGCGCACGCCCTCTCCGGAGACGAGCAACCGGGATGCCGCCGCGATCGTCCCCTCGACCTCCGCGTCGCCGATGTCGAGGTGCGTACACAACCGTATCCGGCTTCCGCTCCAGGGTGTCGCCAGCACGCCCTCGACCGCGAGGTCCTGCAGGAATGCTTCTGCCTCCCCGACCTCGACGAGCACGATGTTGGTCTCGGGCTCGTCCACCCCGTAGCCGGCCTCTCGCAGCCCGTCGGCTAGCCCCTTCGCCCGCTCGTGGTCCTCGGCCAGCCTCTCGACGTTGTGCTCGAAGGCGTAGAGGGAGGCGGCGGCGATGATGCCGGCCTGGCGCATCCCGCCGCCGAATGCTTTGCGAGCGCGCCGGGCCTCGCGGATCGTCTCCTCGTCCCCGGCGAGGAGGGAGCCCACGGGGGCGCCGAGGCCCTTCGAGGAGCAGACGGAGACGGTGTCCGCGTGCTCGCACCATTCACGCGCGGGCGTGCCGGTCGCCACCGCGGCGTTGAAGAGCCTGGCCCCATCGAGATGCACCTTCAAACCGAGGTCCCGCGCTTCGGCGGCTACGGCGGCGAAATCGCACAGCTGGAACACCCTGCCGCCCGCGACGTTATGGGTGTTCTCGAGGCACAGGAGCTTCGGGCGCGCGAAGTGGACGTTCTCGGGTCGGACGGCGGCGCGCAGGGTCTCAGGGGCGACCACGCCGCCCTCGCCGGGTACGGTCCTCATCCCAACGCCGGAGAGGAGGGCGGGCGCGCCTGCCTCGTAGTTGAAGATGTGGGCGCCTTCGTGCAGGATCACCTCGTCCCCTCGCCCCGTGCCGACGAAAATGCCGATCTGGTTTGTCATCGTCCCGGACGGGCAGTAGATCGCCGCCTCCTTACCCAGGAGCGCCGCCACGTGCTCCTCCAGGCGGTTGATCGTCGGGTCCTCCCCGAAGACGTCGTCCCCGACCGGGGCCTCCGCCATAGCGCGCCGCATGGGCGCAGTCGGCCGTGTCACGGTATCGCTGCGAAGATCTATCATGAAGGTTCCCTCCGGTACGTCCCTCGTCACCCCAAGATTACCGCTTTTCGTGCCCCTCTCACGCGGCAGAGACAGCCCGACGTTAACGCACACGAGACAGGATGCCCCACTACCTTACCTTTCGACGGAAGCAAGCACTCGCCGAAAGCAAGACCTTCTCGCTGAACGAACGATGGCGATCCACCTAACGCCGGCCGGCCGCACCCCCGAGCACCTTCTCCGTCGTCCCGAAGTGGACCTTCGCGATCTCCTTCAGGGCCTCCTCACCCCGCTCGCGAACGATCCGCTTCGCGGCGCTGATAACGTGCGTCGCCCCCCGGGGTAGCTCGAAGCCGACGGTCCCGGACAAGAGGTCCATCTCCTCCAGATAGCGAGATCTCGCCAGGATGGAGGCCGCCGCTACCGCCGCGTCGTCCTCAGCCCTCGGCCGCACCACGAGCCGGATGCCCTTCGGCACGCTCGGCTGTATGTAAGAGTGCGCCGCCTTCGCGAACTCATCGACCACGAACGCCTCTACCCCATCCTTGAGTTCATCCAGAACTTGAACGTTGATCTCCCCGAGCAACCTGTTGATGTTGCCGGCGGCGACCCGTCGCGCCTCGTACTCCCCGGGACCGAGCGTCACCACGCGCGTGTTCTCCTCGCCCACGACGTCGAGCACCTTGAGCGCCATCGCCCTCGCCCCCATCACGCTCAACGTCTTTGAATCTCTGGCACCGGCCTCCCGTAGCCCGCGCGCCGCCTCTCCAAGGACGCGCACACCGGCGACGACCAGCGGTCCAAAGTAGTCTCCTTTACCCGCCTCGTCCGTTCCCACCCGCGGCGTCGCGTCGAGGGCAACCTCGGCACCGATGGCCCGTACGGAGGGCCCTGCCGAGCCCTTCCCCTTACCGCCCGCACGAGCGCTACGCCACCCCTCCAGCGCCGCCAGAAGAGGTGAAGCTTTACCTCCGGTGGATACCTTTCCGGAACGATGGTAGACGTTCAAGGTTACGGTATCGGAGCCGCAGGAGACCTTGTACTGGGTCCCGTAGTCTATGGGACGGCTGGAAGAAACTCTTGCTCCCTGGTCCCTGAGCAGCTTCTCGAGATCTGTTGGGAGGCGGCTCATCGAACCTCGAATCCAGAAAGGTTCTCCGGCTCCTCGTTCTCGGTGGAGACGTTCTGGACCCGGGCGTCGGGTGGTCCCTCTTCGCACCAGGAGAGCATCTCTGCCACGCGGTCCTCGTCGCCCCCGACGACGGCCTCGACCCTGCCGTCGGGGAGGTTGCGTACCCAGCCGGAGAGGCCAAGTGCCTGCGCCTTCTCACGGGTCGAGTCGCGGAAGAAAACCCCCTGCACGCGTCCAGAGATGAGGATGCGCATTCTCCGTGGGTTGTTAGTTGCGTTGTCGTTCGTGTCGCTCATGGTCTGCTTTCAGGCTAGTTTTAGAGGTTCCGGAGGGCAGTTTAACCGGGGCTTAACGCCGTTTTGGGGGTTGCGGCACGGATATGCTAGCCTACCTCCTCGTGAAGCCCCAGGCACAAGCTACGTCGACGGGTGGCGCACGGGCCGGTAAGCCCGAAAAGGCATCTTTGACCCTCATCGTCCCGACGCGCAACGAGTCAGGTAACGTGGAGCGGCTCGTGCGCGAGATCCGCGACGCCCTCTCCGGCATCGACTATCGTGTCGTCTTCGTCGACGACTCGACCGACGAGACCCCGAAGATAATCCGCTCCCTCGGCGAGGAGGACGGCCGGGTCGTCCTCATACACCGCGAAGGGGCAGAGCGGAACGGCGGGCTCTCGACGGCGGTGACGACCGGGTTAGACGCGGTCTCGGCGGACAGCGAGTACACCTGCGTGATGGACGCCGACCTCCAGCATCCGCCCGCTAAGGTGCGCGAGATGCTGGAGGAGGCCAGGAAGTCCGACTCGGACGTCGTGGTGGCGAGCCGCTACACGGAAGGCGGGGATTACGAGGGGCTCTCGGGGCCGGTGCGCAGGGCCGTTTCCGTGGGGAGCAAGTACCTGGCACAGGTCGTCTTCAAGGAGGCACGCAAGACCACCGACCCGATGACCGGGTTCTTTCTGGTCAGGAATGCGGCCATCTCCGGCATCCAGTTCCGTCCGACGGGGTTCAAGATCCTGCTGGAGATCCTGGTCTGCGCCCCGGAGCTGAAGGTGGTGGAGGTCCCCTTCAGCTTCCGCACCCGCAACGCGGGCGTCTCGAAGGCCAGCATGAAGCAGGGCCTCGAGTACCTGAGCCACATTACGAGCCTGTTCTGGTACGTACCGTCGGCGGGACGGTTTTGGAAGTTCGCCCTCGTGGGGGCCTCGGGCGTCCTGGTGAACACGTTCGTGCTCTTGCTTCTGGCTGAGTACTTCAACGCCCACAAGGTCATAGCGTGGATGTTCGCCGTGGGGCTCTCGATCCTGAGCAACTTCCTTCTGAACAACGCGTTCACGTGGAGCGACGTCAGACACTCCAGCAGGATCCACTTTCTCCTCCGCGGCGCGCTCGCGTACCCGGTCGCGATCGTGGGCATCGGGGCGAACTTCGCCGTGTACTACCCGCTCTTGAAGTACGTCTCGAACGCTTTCCCTTACTACGTGCTCTTCAACTTCCTCGGCATAATCGCCGCGACGAGCGTCAACTTCATCCTCTCGAGCCGCTTACTCTTCAAGCCCTCCGTCCCGAAGAGCCTGGACCCAGAGGCCCCACCGAAGGAAATCGCCGAGGAGATACGCAACGAACTCAAGGCGGACTGGGTAGGCCTCGTGCGCCCCGCCGATTCCTTGAACGTCGTCGCGGGCTCCAGCGGTATCCCGGGACCGGCCCCCCGCCCGCTCACCGTAGCCGACCGCGGCGCGATAGAGATGGTCCTCCGCACCAGCCAGCCGACCCTCGTGGTAACCGGTCCCAGAAGGCTCCCCCAGGCTCGCACCAACACCCGCTGGGGAAGCTCCCTGGCCGTCCCCATCCTCGACGGCAACGAGACCGTCGGCGTCTTCTACGCCACCCGCTTCTCCACCGAGGAGTTCACCGAGCTGGACCTCCATTGGCTGACCGCTTACGCTAGCACCGGCGCCCAGATCTTCTCCTGATCCAGCAGCCGCCAGTTGGCTAAAGTACTTTCACCCGTGCATGCCACCACATCCCTCCCGCATGGCACGGTATTTCTTGCGGTGTCCGCTACCGTGGTCCAAGGCTCTGTCCGAAACCGTGGAGGGGCTGGCCGTAGAGTACTGAGAGATTAGTTGTTAAAAGGGACGTCACTCGAAAAGAGCGACGTCCCGATGACTGGCCCCTACACCGAGGGGCCATAGAGGCCCCACCACCCCCCTCCCGGAAGGTGAGGCCCAGGACAGGATCTGGTCTAAACCCAAGCTTTAAACCGAGCCCCGGGTGCCAGATGACCTATCCGGCTCAAAAACTAGCACCCCCCAAAAGGCAGCGCAACTCAGCACAATCCCTATACCTAAGCCAATTAAACTCAGGTGCAGAAGATTGCCTACGACATGGTGGCGAGCCTGAAGGTAAGGGCACAACATCTTGAGCCTCACGAACAACAACATCGCGCAACGCAAATTACATAAAGCTTCGGTAGACGGTTAGCTAAGTTTAAGGTCAAGGTTTATGTTGGAGGCAGCATATCGCTGCCTGCGGAGGCCTCTGTACCGGGGGGTGAGCGTGAGAGAGCCTGGGGCTTGGTTATGAAGCTAAAGAATAATGGTGGGGTGGGCCGATAATTATTTAGGCAAAGTTTTTCTACAGTTTCCCGATCGTACGGAGGTAGCGGGCCTTGTTGCAGCAGACTCAGATCGATACGTTGGTGAGCAAGCTCGTCGAGATGGAGGGCAGCGACTTGCATCTCAAGGTGGGGGCTCCGCCAGCTATTAGGAGGCATGGTTTGCTCCAGTATCTGGAGGGTCATGAGGTGATGCGGCCGGTCGATACCGAGAACATTATCCGGGACATCATGTCCGAGAAGCTGCTCAAGGAGTTCGAGGAGAGCGGCGAGGCGGATTTCTCGTATGCCGTGCGCGGGGTGGGTCGTTTTCGGGTCAACGCCTTCAGACAGCGCGGTTCGGTCTCTATAGTGATGCGGTTCATCCCGTTTGGGGTGCCCAAGTTCGAGGACTTGAACCTGCCCGACGCCATTGCGACGCTGGCCAGGGAAGAGCGTGGGATCGTCCTGGTCACGGGGACCACGGGTAGCGGAAAATCGACCACGCTGGCGTCTATGATCAACCTCATTAACCGCACCACTTCGAAGCACATCATGACCATCGAGGACCCGATAGAGTTTCTCCACCGCGACGAGAAGTGCATTATCAACCAGCGCGAGGTTGGAACGGACACGGAGTCTTACGCGCGGGCGCTCAAACGGGTGCTGCGTCAGGACCCCGACGTCATCCTCATCGGTGAGATCCGGGACTCCGAGAGCGCGCAGATCGCCCTTTCGGCTGCGGAGACCGGGCATCTAGTCCTCTCGACGTTGCATACGCTGGACGCCACGGAGACGATCAGCCGCATGATCGACCTTTTCCCCCCGCACGAGCGTATGCAGGTTCGGGCGATGCTCGCCGGGACCTTGAGGGGAATCATCGGGCAGCGTTTGATCCGGACAAAGGACAGCAAGGGACGGGCAGCGGCCTGCGAAATCATGGTTACTACCGGCCGCATCAGGGACTTCATCATGGACCCCGACCAGACCGGCCAGATCCAGACGGCCATCTCCGAGGGCGAGTACTACGGGATGCAGACCTTCGACCAAGCCCTCCTCAAGCTTATCGAGCAGGACCGGGTGAATTACGAAGAGGCCCTCCAGATGGCGAGCCGTCCGCAGGACTTCAGGCTGATGGTCCAATCCCTGGGGCTCGGAGCCGCCAGGTAGCACAAGCCCTAGTATTCTATTGCTACGACAGCGAGCTTACCCGATAATCCAGCCCGATGAGCACCCACGATACCCATAGGGCGTACGCCCTCACCACGGCACCGCGGCCCGAATACGGTCGCGGTGCCGTCTACGTAGAGGTCGAGGACAAGACGGCATGGAACGCCGCGGTCGCGGGCCTCGGCGGCAGCGTCCTTCAGTCCTATGAGTGGGGCGAGTTCCGGCGCGGAGGAGGCTGGACCCCTCTAAGGCTCCTCGCCGAAGACGGCTCTTCTGCTTCCCAGATTCTCCTCCGAAAGCTGCCCGGCGTGGGGGGATCGCTCGCCTACGCCCCACACGGCCCCCTGGCCTCCGCCCCCGAAGACCTACCCGCGGTCGCCCGGGCCGTCGCCGGCCACGCGAAGAGCCGCGGAGCCCGCTTACTCGAGATAGAGCCGCGTGTCGTGAACGCTCCGGATCTGGAGACGGAGGGGTTCACGAGAAGCGCGAGCTCCGTGCAGCCCCGCTGCACCCTCATCGTGCCCGTGCGGGAGAGCGCGGAAGCCCAGTACGCGGCGCTCCCCAAGGGGGCACGCTACGGTATTCGGCGTGCCTTGCAGGTCGGCATCGAAGCCGAACCCTCGACGGATGAGGAGATCGACCTAGAGTTTTTCCTGGATCTGCTGCAAGAGACAGCCGATCGGCAACGGTTCGGCCTCAGGCCACGTGACTACTACCGGCGGCTTCTGCGGGAGCTGCCGTCGGCCCTGATCCTGGCGCGCAAGGAGGGCGAGGAGCGCCCCATCGCCGGCGCCATGATCTCAACCTTCGGGGATGAGGCTTACTACCTCTACGGCGCCTCGGCCGCTCTCCAAGGCGAAACCCCTTATGCCTCATACCTCGTGCAGTTCGAGGCCCTCTCCGCCGCCCGAAGGGCGGGTGCCATACGCTACGACCTTTGGGGCATCCCCTGCAAGCCGCATCCGAAACACCCCCTCTGGGGCGTCTACCAGTTCAAGAGAAAGTTCGCCGGTCCCGGTCACGAGGAGCGCTACGCGGGGGCCTACAACAAGGGTCTGAACCTCCTCCAGTCCCACCTCGCCCGCGCGAGCATCAAGAGCTACTACACCCTTCAACGCCTCCGCGGCAGAAGCTCCGGCCCCATCGCCGACTGAGAAGTCGCGTTACGGAGGCCGTCGGAGGCTTCACCACAACCGGTAATCCTCATCCAGAGTTCCTCTTCCACAGCCCCTGAGATGGCACCCGCAGCGCGCGGTTGAACTTGCTCGAGGAATTCTCCCACGCTATGGCCGCCGTCAACTCGACCACGGCATCGTCGTCGAAGAACCTCCTCACGCGCACGAACAACTCGTCCTGCACGTCCCGGTCGGAGAGGGTCATGGCGTCGGCATACTCCAGGGCTGTACGCTCCCTTTCGTCGTATAAAGTGCTCGTAGCGTAATCGCCAAGAGCGAGTATCTTCTCGTTGGAGACCCCCAGTTCGCTACCCACGGCAGCGTTTATGTCCTGTCAGAAGACGCAGCCGTTAAGGGCCGCGACCCTGCGGTTTACTAGGGCGGCTAGCTCGGCGGGGATGAGACTCGAGCCTTCGAGGCCTCCCCACATCCCCCGCGCGCCCCTAAAGATCGTCGGGCGCCTCGCGTAGATCAGGTGGTTCAGCAGAGGCGCCCCCCACTTTCTGGCTTGCGCCTCCAGCACGGCCCGTATCGGCTTATCGGCTCGCTCGGGGTCGATGCCGCTTATGCGTGTCATGGTCCTCCCGCTCCGCAATCCAATTACCTCGCCACAGTTTCTCACGAGAAGCCAGAAATGTGGGATCCAAATCATGCACGGGGCTCGGGGCAGCGAGAAGCTCCGGGGTCTCAGCCGTGAGCACCCATCTTGTGGAAGCCCGAGAATTTATACTACCGCTATGAGGCCCATCTGCTTTCTCTCGGACTTCGGACTCGGCGACGACTTTGTCGGGCTGTGCAAAGGTGTTATCTCCCGTATAGCGCCGGACGCGAACGTGATCGACCTTTCGCACGAGGTGCCCGGCTTCGGGATCGAAGCGGGGGCGGAGATCCTGGAGCACGCCACGGGCTATATGCCTCGAGACGCGGTGTACCTCGCCGTAGTGGACCCCGGGGTGGGCACGGAGCGACGGGGGCTGGCCCTCGAAACCTCCGAAGGCACCTTCCTTGTAGGCCCCGACAACGGCCTCCTGGTACCCGCGGCGGAGGCCATGGGCGGCGTTGCGAGCGCGGTCTCGCTCACAAACCGCGAGTACCAGATTACGCCCGTCTCCAACACCTTCCACGGTCGTGACGTTTTCGCCCCCGCGGCGGCCTACCTGGCCGCGGGGCTCGACCTCGCAGAGCTAGGGAACCCCGTAGACCCGGGATCTCTCGCCCGGGTGGAGCTTCCGGATGCGAAGGAGCGGGATGACGGCTCGATCCTGGCGACCATACTAGGCGTGGATCGCTACGGTAACGCCAGGCTCTCCGTCCGGCAGAACGAGGCAGGATTCGAGTTCGGGACGACCCTGGAGGTCGAGGCAGGCGAGGGAGCCATGACCGTCCGCTACGTGGAGACCTTCGGCTCCTCGAAAGACGGCGACCTGATCATGGTCCCGGATTCACACCGCCGTCTCAGCTTGTGCGTAAACCGGGGCAACGCCTCCCGGGCCCTCGCCTTGAAAGCCGGAGATCGGGTCCTCCTCAGACACCCCCACCCGGAAGGGTCCGGATGACGCGCGGTTCAGAGCCCGGCGGCCAGCTTCCACCGGAGGCACGGCGGCGGGTGCTGCGCGCAGCCCTGCTCCGCCCTTGGGCCCTGATCGTGTTGGTGATCGGGGCGGTGTTCTTCGCGATTACCCTGAAGTGGTGGGCACTACCCCTGACCCTCGCGACCTACGCGGCCCTCGTCGCCCTGGCGGCCCGCGATCCGATCTTTCAGACCCTTGTTCTGGAGGGACGCGAAAAGGCCCGATCGGCGGCGCGGGACAGGGCCCGCCGAGCCGCCGGCCTCTCCCCCGAAGCGCGCGTCCGGCGGCTAGCGCGGGGGGAGACACGCGACAGGGCCGAGACGGCACTCGAAGCCCGTGAGCGCGTGCTGACGGCGATCGAGGGCTCGGACAAAGAGACACGAGACCTGCTCGCCGACACTATCCGGGCGTTAAACCGGACAGCGGAGCTTCTCGTGGACCTCGCCGAGGCGCGAGAGCAGGCCGCGGGGGACCAGAAAACCGAAGCGTCAGAGACAGTGGACGCAGAGCTCTCCCGAGCACCCGAGCAGTTTCATGCCCTGAGATCGGAGGTCGTTCGCGCGTCCATCGAGAGCGGCGACGACGCCCTGTTAAGGGTCAGCAGGATAGAGAAGTCTCTGAACGAGACCAACCGGCGCCTGCAGGAGTTGCGGACCGCCATGTAGTTCGACGCTGAAGGGCGCGCAAGCGCCCCGTAGCCTTCTCCCCGCTACAAAAATCTGGCGGAGCTTCATCGAAGCCCCCATACAAACTCTGCCGTCAAATACCTCAACACCTCTTCGAACCAGGGCGATCTCGGCTATCAAAGCTTTTACTTGATAGCTCCTCAGAGAAGCTACGGAGGTGTTATGGATACCGAGCATACGCGCTTACGAGCAGGAAGCTACATAGCGATAGAACAGGCAAAAGTTCGGAGGTTTACAGGAGCAGAGCCCGTTGCAGGTCGGAGAAGAGCGATGCCTTACTTTTCCCCGATGATTTGGACTGGGAATAGCTTACGGCACACCTATTTTTACGGCCCCGTAAGATTACCGACAGAAATAGTGATGAGAAGCACAACCTACGGTGCGGGGACCAGAATGAGAGAAGGACCCGTACCCGATCCAAGCCAGGGTACCGGCTCGGTACATTTAAAGGATAAAGGTCTATCAGGCGGAGCTGGCGCGCCAGCCCTGTCCATTCTCGCGATTCTCTTCCGAATCCTGCTCCTCGGCGGGGCGGGGCTCGGCGGGCCTTTTGGGCTTCGTGAGCGACGGCGAGGAACTAGTCAACTCCTGTCGAGACTCCCCGACGGAGACCAGCGAGTCCTCGAACCAGTTCTCGAGCTGGCCCATGACCCTGTCGCGATAGACCTCCGAGCCACCCTCTATTTCGCGTGCGTAACGCTCCGCTCGGTCTATCGTCTCGGCTGCTCGCCGCTGCGAGCGCCGGTAAAGCTCCGTATCCGTAACCTGGGCATCCGCCCGCTCGTGCGCATCCTCGACGATCCTGCGCGCTTCCTCCTCCGCCGCAGCAACGACCGCCGCGCACTCCCGACGGATATCCTCGGCCTCCGACAACTCTCCCGGCAACGAGCCACGCAACTCGTCCAACATCACGAGTAAGTCGGCACGATCCACGACCGCCCGCCCCTTGCGCATCGGTACGCGAGAAGCGTCCTGAACAACCGCTTCCAACTCGTCCAGTACTCCGCTGATGTACTCAATGTCCTGTCTCATGGGTTCCAACCCTAGCATGGCTCTTCAGGCTACGCTAGCCTTTCTGAAAGTATTTTTCGGAGCTTAACCTGAAGTTAAGGTCGAATTTTACCTTTGTATCAAGTTTGACTCTATCTCTGGGTAAGGTCACCCTTCCCCACCTCGCATCCGGAGGCGTTTGTGGCTTAGGTATGGGCTTTCGAGAAAGGTGCCGGCCCTGGTCGATTTCGTTCATACAAGTATAAAGTAAGATTGCAGGTGTAGATTCGCTCCCGAGACGGTTATAGGCATCGACGCAGGGCGCCACACGCGAGCGGGTTTTAATCATGCTCAAACACCCCTCTCACACCTTAGCCAATACCCGCTCCTATAAGGGGTCCTCGTGACCCTTTGGCCTGTCACGATGGGTCCTTTGAGTTAACCCGGAGAGCTTCTGCACGCTTCTGCTTGATGGTTGCGTGGATAAGGATCGTGTATTGGCGGCGGTCGACTTCGTAAGCTTGGCCCCTGTAAGTAAGAGATCGGGCCAAGCCTGAAGCTCGACGGCTGACTCGTAGCCTCTTCTGGGCAACAAGCCGCCGAACGTCTCTTACGTCTCGGGTAAACGTAATCGATTCTTGGATCGGGCCCATATATTGGAGCAAAACGATGTTGCCCGTGACGAGTAAAGGTTTTGGGAAGCGCGCAATGTATTAGCGGGAGTGCATCTTACCTGCCCCTGAGAACTACAGAATAGACCAGCCTGATTCGTCGCTAGTGAGAGTTTGAGGACCGAGGCAGGGCGTCTCTCCAGTGCCTCGTCTTCATGTCAGCCCCCGCTCCGGGTGAGGGGTCGTCGAGTCCATAGGGTATCTGCGCCGCTCGTGGAGACCGGCAGTTGGCGGAATCCGCAGCGTTTCGAACTCGATGGGCGGGTGAGGACGTGGGAGCGTGATCGGGGTTGTGCGGGAGAAACCCTACGGCCTCAAGAGCCGCGGCTGTTGTGAGCGGCGGGGCCACGGTGGCTGCGGCGAGCGCCCCGATCTAATGGTGGATCAGAGTTGGCGGTTGGCGAGGCCGGCGGTGACGACGGCGAAGATCATGGCGCCTACCTCGAACGGGGACGGGCTGCCACCCGAGATCACGGGTTGCGCCAGCCACACCAGGTAGGGTATCGCCACCGCGACGGCGGAGATGGCGATGGCGATGTTGCCGCCGTTGCGTCCACCGGCGCGGTTGATCAGGGTGCCCGCGCCGTAGCCGGCCGCCGCCGAGAGCAACCACTGGAACGGCAGGGAGAGGATGAGGGAGACAACCGGGATACCGACGAGGACGACCGCTACCCCGGCAAGCAGGCTCCACAGGATCTGGTTTGTCTTCATAACGCCCGCGCGGGCGCTTCTGGGGAGCCTGGCGTCGTCGGGACACTTGATGCCGACCTCCGTCTGCCTCATGCACTCGGTGCAGATGGGCCGGCCACAGGTGGCGCAAGAGACACGCGTCTCCCTATTGGGGTGCCGGTAGCAGTGCATCATCTCGGCCAATTAGGACTCCCTCCGACGGCGCCTCTCGTCACGGGCGAGCTCGCTCCTTACGACCTCCCCGCGCGGCAGCACCATAATCTCACGCTTGTAACTACGGTGTATCTCCTGGACGTTTGTTCCGTGCTCCGTCTTCTGCCGCTCCAGCTCCTCGCGCAACCGCGCGTTCTCGACCTCCGCCCTTGCAAGCTTCCCCTCGAGATCCAGGACCTTCCGGACGCCGGCGAGGTTCATCCCCATCTCCTGGGTGAGCTTCTGTATGTACCTTCCAAGCTCCACGTCTTCCTGCGAGTAGAGCCTGGTGTTCTTGATGCTCTTACGCGGCCGGAGCAGGCCCTTCTGCTCGTACATCCGCAGGGTCTGCGGATGCACCCCGATCAACTCGGCCGCCACCCCTATCATGAAGACGGGACGCCTCCGCCGCATCCTACAAAGCCTCCTCCGCCTCGCGAGAGAGCCGCAACAGCTGCTCGCGCACGTCCTCGTCCCGCTCATCCGCGAGGGCCTCGAGGATCTCTTTCTCCCTCCTCGTAAGCGTCTTGGGCACCACGACGCGCGCCCGCACGACGAGGTCGCCCGGCTCCCCGCCCCGGGATTTCGAAGACCCTATCTTCGGGGCCCCGGCCCCACGTACCCTGAAGCGCTTGCCGTCCTGCGTTCCAGCGGGTAACTTCAACCTCACCGTCCCGCCGGAGGGCCTGGGCACCTCGATCTCCGCCCCCAGCGCCGCCTCGACGAAACTCACCGGGGCCTCGACGACAAAGTCGTCCCCGTGCCGCTCGAACACCGGATGCTCCTCGACCCGCGTGGTCACGTAAAGATCTCCCGGAGGCCCACCCTTCTTTCCGGCGCTCCCCCTGCCAGCGAGCCGTACCCTGGTCCCGCTCTTTGCACCGGCCGGTATACGGACCGTAACCTGCGTGTTCTTCTGCAAACGTCCGGCCCCAGCGCAACGCGGGCACGGCTTCTCCACGACCGTTCCCTCTCCCTCACACCGCCCGCACGGCTCCGATAACGCGAAGAACCCCTGGTCCCGGCTTCTCACCCCCCGACCGGCACACTCCGGGCAGGGACGGGGGGCGGTCCCCGGCGCCGCGCCCGTCCCGCGGCACTCCTCGCAACCCTCCTCGACCGGGGCCGACACCCGAGTAGTCGCCCCCTCCAGCGCTTCTTTGAACTTCAGGTTTACGGTTACCGTTACGTCGTCCCCGCGCACCGCCTGGGGCCTGCCGCGTACGCCACCCTGTGCCGCGCCGAAGACGTCCCCGAAGCTACCGAAGAGGTCGTTGAAGTCGCGGAAGTTACCTTGCGCCGCCCGCGTTCCTTGCGTTCCTTGTGGGGACTGGCCGAAGAAGGATCGGGGACCTTCGTCGTATTCGCGCCGTTTCTCGGTGTTGGAGAGCACCTCGTAGGCGTGTTGAATCTCTTTGAAGCGCTCCTCAGCCCCCTTATCGTTAGGGTTGGCGTCGGGGTGGTACTTACGCGCGAGCCTCCGGTAAGCACGGCGGATCTCCTCCCGCGTCGCCCCCTTCGAGACCCCGAGTACTTTGTACAAATCCCCAGCAGCCATACCTAAACCTGTTTCGCAACTATAACCTTGGCGGGCCGGATGGCCCTGCCGTTCAGCATGTAGCCCCGTTCGAGGGTTTGGATGACGGTGTCTTCCTCGTGCTCGTCGGAGGGCTGACCCATGACGGCCTCATGGACGGCCGGGTCGAAGCTCTCGCCGTCCGAGTCGACGGGGGCGAGTCCCTGTCCGGCGAGGACGGAGACGAGTTGCTCGCGGGTAGCGCGTATGCCCTCGCGTATGTCTCCTTCCACGGTTAGGGCGCGGTCGAGGTTGTCGAGCACGGGGAGGAGCTCACGAACGAGCCCCTCGGAGGCGGACTGGACGAGGCGGGTCCGGTCCCTCTCCAGTCTCTTCTTAGAGTTCTCCATCTCCGCCTTCATGCGGCGCATGTCATCGAGGTAGCCGTCGCGCTCGCGCTGGGTGGTCTCGAGCTCGGCGGCGAGGGCTATTATCTCCTCGCGTTCGGCGATTATTTCCTCACGCGCGAGCTCCGCCTCTTCCTCGGGCTCCGCCTCCGGTTCCTCCTCGAAGGCTTCGTCGTCGAGTTGCGGCACGACGCCGGGATCCTCGGAGCCGCCAACCTCTACCGGGTCGGAGGTTGGATCTGCCGCCCCGGTGGAAAGGTCTTGCTCGCGCTGCTCCCGGGGGTCTTCCCCGTCCGGCCGGCGCTGCTCTTCGTTGCTCAAAACTTGCCTACACCTCCTGGGCCCAGGGGCAAACGCGGGACTTATACGTCCCGCGTTTGCCCCCTCGGGGTTCCTTACCTCTTGCCTTCGTCGTTCTCGTCGTCGATGATCTCGGCGTCCTCGACCACGTCGTCCTCCGGGCCGTCGGCGGTCGCCGAGGCCTGGCTCCCCTGGGCGTTCTGGTAGAGCACCTCGGAGAGCTTGTGGGAGGCGGTCAGGAGGGCCTCCTGCTTCTGCTTGATCTGCTCGACGTCGTCGCCGGCGAGGGCCTCCTTGGTCTCCTTGATGGCGTCCTCGATATCGCTCCTCGTGGCGGCGTCGACCTTGCCGTCGACGTCCTTGAGGGAGCGCTCGATGGAGTAGACCAGGTTGTCCGTGTTGTTGCGGACGTCGGCCTCCTCCTTGCGGCGGCGGTCCTCCTCGGCGTGCGCCTCGGCGTCGCGGACCATCTGCTCGATGTCCCTATCGTCGAGGCCACTGGAGGCGGTGATGGTGATCCGCTGCTCCTTGCCCGTGCCGAGGTCCTTGGCGCCAACGTTGACGATACCGTTCGCGTCGATGTCGAACGTCACCTCGATCTGCGGGACGCCCCTGGGGGCCGGCGGGAGGCCAACGAGCTGGAAGTTGCCGATCAGCTTGTTGTAAGCCGCGATCTCGCGCTCGCCCTGGTACACCTTGATCTCGACCGAGCCCTGGTTGTCGTCGGCGGTCGTAAAGACCTCGCTCTTGCGCGTCGGGATCGTGGTGTTCCGCTCGATGAGCTTCGTCATCACGCCGCCCTTGGTCTCGATCCCGAGGGAGAGCGGGGTGACGTCGAGAAGCAGGACGTCCTTGACCTCGCCCGCGAGGACGCCCGCCTGGATGGCGGCGCCGACCGCGACGACCTCATCCGGGTTGATGCCCTTGTTCGGCTCCTTGCCCGTGATCTCCTTGACCTTCTCCTGGATCGCCGGGATGCGCGTCGATCCGCCGACGAGGATGATCTGGTCGATCCCGCCGCCCTCGAGACCGGCGTCCTTTATAGCCTGGCGCACCGGACCGGCCGTCCCCTCGACGAGGTCGGCGGTCAGGTTGTTGAACTGCGCCCGCGTCAGCGTGAGGTCGAGGTGCTTGGGACCGTTGGCGTCCGCCGTGATGAACGGCAAGTTGATGGAGGTACTCGTCGTCGAGGAGAGCTCCCTCTTGGCCTTCTCGGCGGCCTCGACGAGGCGCTGGGTCGCCATCTTGTCCTTGGAGAGGTCTATCCCCGAGTCCTTTCTGAACTCGGAGACGATCCACTCGACGACCTTCTGGTCGAAGTCGTCGCCGCCGAGGTGGTTGTTCCCGCTCGTCGCCTTGACCTCGAAGACG
>JADDPY010000002.1:0-8927 GCA_016781635.1 Rubrobacter sp. | reverse complement strand
AACGTACCACCACCGAGGTCGAAGACGAGGATGGTCTGCTCGTTCTCCTTGTCGAGGCCGTAGGCGAGCGCCGCCGCCGTCGGCTCGTTGATGATCCGCTTGACGTTGAGACCGGCGATTCTGCCCGCGTCCTTCGTCGCCTGGCGCTGGGCGTCCTCGAAGTAGGCCGGCACGGTGATGACCGCCTCGGTGACCTCCTCGCCCAGGTACTCCTCGGCGTCCCTCTTGAGCTTCTGAAGGATCATCGCGGAGATCTCCGCCGGAGAGTGGTCCTTGTCGCCGATCCTGACCCGAACGTCCCCACCCGGTCCGTCGACGACCTCGTACCCTACGTTCCCGACCTCACCCGCGATCTCTCTGTGCCGGCGGCCCATGAAACGCTTCACCGAATAGACGGTGCGATCCGGGTTGGTAACCGCCTGACGGCGCGCTAGCTGGCCTACCAGCCGGTCCCCGCTCTTGCGGTCGAACGCCACCACCGACGGCGTCGTCCGTTCGCCCTCGGAGTTCGTAATGACTACCGGGTCGCCACCCTCCAAGACCGCCACACAACTATTCGTCGTACCAAGGTCGATGCCAATGCTTTTGCCCATGCGGTCTCCTCGCAACTTTCGCTAACAATCTAAGGCAAAGCCAGTATAAAATCTAAGTGTCGGACATTCAAGTTTTACGTGTCCTGCGGGAGTATAATGCTGGGACAGTCCGTACCGGGTGGCGGTGCCGGATCTCTGGGAGGTTTTTGGGGGTTTTGGAAGAAACCGTTTTGCTGGTTGACGACGATGCGGCGCTCCTCGAGGTGATGTCGATCGTGCTTTCTTCGGAGGGATATCGGGTCATCACCGCGATAGACGGCCAGGAGGCTTTGAAGGAGATCGACCGGGAGAAGCTGGACCTCGTCATCCTGGATATTATGCTGCCGAAGATGAGCGGGTTCGAGGTGCTCAAGAAGATCCGGGAGAAGTCCGACGTTCCCGTGGTGATGCTTACGGCAAAGAGCCAGTCCGTGGACAAGGTCGTGGGGCTGGAGCTCGGGGCCGATGACTACATCACCAAACCCTTCGACACTAAGGAGCTTCTGGCGCGCATCCGGGCGATCCTCAGGAGGTTCGGGCGACAGGAGGGGAAGAGCCGGGACGGTACCTTAAAGCTCGGGCCGTTGGAGCTCGACCCGAACGGCTACACCGTCACCCGCGACGGCGACGTCCTCGTGCTTACGCCGACGGAGTTCAAGATCCTGGCGCTCCTCATGAGGCGCCCGGGGAGGGCGTTCACGCGGACCCAGATTTCGGAGGCCATCTCCACGGCGTCTCATTACCTGGCGAGCCGTTACATAGACGTGCACATCTCGCGGCTGCGGGCCAAGATCGAGTGGGACCCCAAGACTCCGGAGATCATTCAGACCGTGCCGAGCGTAGGGTACCGGGCGGCCCGGCCGCCTTCGAGCGTTAACCGTAGCGCCTAGAGGAGTTCTTAGCGGGTGACGCATACGCTTCGCAAGGGAAGGTCCCTAACCGGGCGGCTCTCGTTCAGGGCGCGGGTCTTCGCGGCCCTTGTGGGCATCTCCGCGACGACGAGCCTCGTGATCGGGCTCGTCCTCTACTACTTCGCCGAGGACCGGTTGGTGGCCCAGGAGAGGGAGCTACTGATACAGCGCTCCCGCACGGCGAATGCGGGGGCCGGGGTCTTTCTGGAGGGCCTGCGCAACCCGGAGAGCGGGGATCTGCCCGCTCCGGACACCTACGCCGAGGAGTTGGTCCGCTCCGTGGCGGACCCGACGGGCCTCGGGGTGCTTTATGCGAGCCCGGATGGGGAACCTCTGGCGGCGAGGGACGACGCGGGGAGGCCGACCGCGCCCGAAGGAGCCTACAGTAGGCTCGGTTTGGACAAGGAAGTTCTGGCGAGGTCGGAGGAGTCGCCGAAGGGCGAGGGAAGGATCGTACGGCTCGGTAGCGATGGGGGCGGTGGGGCGCCACGCTACGTAGCGGTCTGGCCGCTCATGGGGACGAACGGGGTGGCGCAGGGCGTCCTCGTCTACGACTCCCCCGAGAAGGGCCTTGAAGAGACGCTTTCGTTTCTGCGCTACGGCATCCTCGGCGCTATCGGGACCAGCGTCCTGCTCGTGGGGGCAGCGAGCCTCCTCCTGGCACGCCAGATCACGCGCCCACTCTCCGAAACACGCGACGCCGCTATAAGGGTTGCCTCGGGGGACTACAGCTTCGTGCCGGTCAGGGGGAACGACGAGCTCGCCGAGGTGGCCCGCTCCTTCAACTTCATGGCGAGGGAGGTGCAGCACTATGTCGGCGAGATGCGGCGCCAGAAGGGCCGCCTGGAAGCGGTCCTCGAAGCTTCGCCCGAGGCGGTAGTCGCCACGGACGCCTCCGAGAAGATAACCATGACCAACCCCGCCGCCGCCCGGATCCTGGGGATAAACCTGGCCTCCGACCACGGCCGCTCGCTCGCTCAGCTCGGCGCCCCCAAAGCACTTCTCGAATGCCTGCGTGAGGCCATGCGGACCGGCGCCGCCGTCCGCGAGATCGAGGTCGGCGAGAAGACCTACTGGGCGTACGCGGCCCGCATGCAAGACCCGAAGTACGATGCGACCGACGGCTCCGCCGACGGGTACTCCGGCGCTCCCGCCAACGGTGCTCTCGGTGGCGCGATCCTGGCTGTCCGGGATATCACGGAGTACCGCTCGTTGGAGAGGGCGAAGACCGCTTTCGTCTCGGACGTCTCGCACGAGCTCAGGACGCCGCTAACCACGATCCAGAGCGCGATGGATCTTATCGAGCGGGCGCGCGACAGGTTGGATCCCCTGGAGCACAGGGCGTTGGAGCTGGCAGACGGGGAGCTCAAGCGTATCCGCGGCATGGTCGAGGAGCTCCTGACCCTCGCCCAGATGGATTCGCGCCAGTATTCTCTGGAGGTCGCGCCGAGTGACCTCGACGAGGTGGTCAGGAGCGCCATGAACGGCATCGAGTCCAAGGCTCGGAGGTTCGGCATCGAGCTCCACTACGACGCCTCGGAGAACTCTCCCCACACTTCTTGCGTCTGCGACGCTCAGAAGATCTATCAGGTCCTGCTCAACCTGCTGGACAACGCCATAAAGTACACCGACCCGGGCGGTAAGGTGCGCGTCTCGGTCCTCGACGAGAGGGATCACGTAACCGTACGCATCTCGGATACGGGGGTCGGCATCCCCGAGGAGGACCTGCCCCAACTTTTCGACCGCTTCTACCGGGTGAACAAGGACCGCTCGCGGGCAACCGGCGGCAGCGGCCTGGGCCTCGCCATCAGCAAGCAGATCGTCGACCTGCACGGCGGCACCCTCGCCGTGCAGAGCGCGGTGGGTACGGGCTCCACCTTCGACGTCCGGCTCCCGAAGTCCCCCGTCCCCCACTCCGTCAGCTATGCGATCTAGGCCGGAGCGACGGGGAGGGTCACTCGGCGCGGCGCTCCTCGTGGCGCTGCTGTCCGTGCTAGGAACGGCGGGCTGCGGCGGGTTCCTTTCTACCGCCGGCCCCGTGGAAGAAGACGCCATAAAGCCCGCGGCGCCCGCCGATGACACGGCGAACCTCGATCTCGGACCCGGCGTTCGTCCCTTGAGCCTCGGGCCCGGGGACAAGGGCTCCCCGCGCATCAGCCCCTCCGGGGACCGCGTCGCGTTCGTCCTCGATGACTACGTGGTCGAGAAGTCCCTCTACGCCCAGGACTCGATGCGCCGGACCGCGAAGGGGTTCTCCGCGACGGACACCGACTGGCTCTCCGAGGAAGATCTCATCGTATTGGGGACGAGCCCCGGAGAAGACGCCGGGACGCAGACCGAGGAGATCGGCTCTCTGTTCGTCGTTCGGTCGGGCGATCATCCGGCATCCGGCATACTGGCTGAGGGGGTACGAGCCACCGGCGCGCAGGCTGACGGTGGCTCTGTCGTCGCCTTCGCAGAAACACCGGAGGCGGATGGTTCGATGGGCACCCTGGTGCGTATCCGGGCAGGCGGGAACGCGGCGCAGTTCTTCCCGGTCGCTCTCCAGGGACGCGTCTCGGGCCTCTCCCTCTCCCCGGACGGTCGCGAGGCCGCGATGGCGGTCCGTATCGAGTCCGGCGAAGACGCCGGCAGGGTCGAGCTCGTAACTTACCGCTTCTCCGAGGGTGAGACCCGTCGCGTGGCCCTCCTCGACGAGGGACTCGAGGCGATCGGCGCCCCCCAGATCACCTCACGGGGCATCTACTTTATCGCCGGGGAGGAAGGCGACAAAGAGGCAGACTACACCCTCTACAAGGTGCCCGAAAGATCTTTGGAGTACGAGACGGTGCGCGGGGTCGGCGAAGACTTCATCCCTGCGAGCATCGCGGTCTCGCCGGACGGTACCAGCCTCGCCGTGCTTGGGCGGCGGAGTTCACGCTCCCCCACCGACCTCTACGTCCTAGGTCTCGCCTCGGACGCCCTCGACGCCGTCACGACCAACGAGAACATGGAGATCAAAACGAAGCCCGGCGACCTTTCCTGGTCTCCCGACGGCTCGTACATCGTGGTCGTGGCCCGCGGCGTCCTATCAGGACCCAAGGTTTATGGCTCTCCCGCGAAGGACCTGTCGTCCGCCTTCTACAACGTCTATGGGGTACCGGCGGGAACGGCAGCCCAAAAGGCCGACAGGGGCCAGTCGAGGTGAGGAGCGCCCTCTTCTGGCTCCTCGGGGCATCGTTCGCCTTTTTCTTGACGGGCAGCGCGTTCCTGGTGCTCGCCAACTTCGGCACCGCGCCAAGGGCAAACGACCCCATCCCCCAACCCGAACTTTCCGACGAGGGACCTCGTAACCCGGAACTCGCCCTGAGCTTCTCCGAGGAGGAGCTGGAGGCGCTGGAAAGGCGCCAGGACCAGACCCTGACGCTATCCATCGAGAACAGGGGCGAGGGGGAACTGAAGAGCGTGGACATGGAACTAGCCGTCTACTCCGAAGACAAGGCGTACCCCAGGGTACGCCGGTACCGGGAGACGGTAGCGAAGCTTGCGCCGGGGGAGGTCGAAGCGGTCGAACTGGCCGTGGACCTCTCACCGCCCCGGCCGGTCGAAAGCCTTGCGGTCCTCGACGAGGACCCCGGGAGCGCTCGGCAGGTCCTGGAAGCCCGGGCCTACGCTCCCGGCGCGGCGCCCGTCGTCAAAACGGCGGTCGTTGCGCCCTGATCTAGCGCCGGGCCCTCTCCGGTGCGGGGGACATGCGGGCACCGTCGGGTCCGTGAGGTGAGAGCGTGACGGGAGACGGGGCGCCGCCCAGCACCGGCAGCTTCACCCGCTCCATGAAGCCTCGGGCACGCGCCCCGATCTGGACAGTATTACCGAAGTCCGCCCTTGCGAGCGTGTAGGGCAGGCCGAGTCGAAAGCCCCTACGCACCGGCTCCCAACCGTTCTCGAGCAAAAACCGGGTAGGGATATGACGCGAGCGCCCGAGGTCGCTCCCGATCGCCTCTACCCCACCAAAGCCCCGCAACCTCAGATCCCGTGCAACGCGTACGAGCAGGTGCTTGCGTGACCTCGGGTCCCCCTCCAGGTACGCCAACAGCGCGGCGTCGGGGCCGAGGGGCCCGAGGGGATACCGGTCGGCGCGAGGCAGGTAACCCTGGGGGCCATAGACGGCGAACCCCATCACCTCGTCGCCCCGCTTCATCACGAGCCCCGCCGTGCCCCAGGCGTCGGACACTTCCTCGTACCACTCCTCGGCGGAGAAGGCCCCCTCCGTCCAGTACGAGACCACGGCCTCGAGACCGGGGATGTCACGGGCATCGCTGCCCGAAATCTCCGAGATCGTTGGTATGAAAGGCAACGGCCTCATCTTCAAACCGATGCTGAGCCTACTCATTCGTCACATCCGGGCCGGCCCCCGGCTTGTCGAGCCGCGCCCGGAGGCGGGAACGAGTCTCCTGGATTCTGCGCCTCAACTCCTCCGAGTCGTCCTCCGGCGGGGTCTGGACGTCTATCGAATCCTCTTCGGAGACGTCGCGAAGCGTAGGAGCGGCCGATGGGAAGACGGGCGAAGGTTCCACGGGCTCCGGGGCGAGTGACGGCCCGACGGTGAGGTCGAGCTCCTCCTCGCGGAGAGGAGGAGCGTCACGAACCTCGGCCGCGCGCTCCCGCGCACGCTCCCGGGCTTCAAAGTAACTCTCGCGTCCCCGCTCCCTGGCCTCACCGGCCCGGGCGGCCAGGGAACCCCTGAGCTCCTTGCCGCTCCGGGGGGCGAGGAGAATGCCTGCCAGCGCGCCTGCGACGCCGCCTAGTACGAAAGTGCCGAGCTTCTGCTTGTTTAGCATACTGCGTATACCTCCTGAACCATCGGCATATTCTACTCCCTCCCGATGGTAGATAGCCACCCCGCCCGATACGCCAGCAAGAACGGCTACGAACCTCGGATTGCGCGGGCTTACCCACGGCCCGTAGCCGTTCGAGCCACGACAGGAGTTGCCTCGTCTGCCACCGGAGAGCCCGGAGGGGTATCCCGTGCTCCGGGAGGTCCTTGAGGGAGCCGTGGATCTTGGCCGGGATAGTCCGGAAAAGATCGAACCGGGCCGGTAGGAGCGAGCGGCGGTCTAGCCCCGGCTCGTATCCAGGAGCAGGGAATCCGGGCGGCGTCTAGCCTTCTCGGCGATGCCGGAGACCCGGTTTGCGACGAAGGCGACGGCAGCGTCAGAGGTAGCTTCTATGGAGATGTTTTCTATCGTGTAGGTGCCGGCCCGTACGGCGCTCTCCAAGATGTAGTCGTGGATTTTGCGTATCTGCTCGAAGTGGGCGATGTATTCTTCGGCGGGGCGGCGCATGGACGTTCCGAGGGCGCGTATGTAGAAGCGGTCGCGGTGGGCGTCCTCGTCGGAGAGGTGGACCACGAGGCAGCAGACGTTCGGATGGTCCTTGTATCGCTGCAAGATGATCTCGGGTGCCAGATGTACGCCCTCGACGACGAGGTTGGTCCCCTCCTTGAGCCCCCGCTCGACGATCGCCTCCACCCCCACGGAGACCTGGGAGGCCTGGGCCCGAAAGCCGAAGAGCACGGTCTCCTCGTCGTCCACCGGCACCCTTATATCTTCCGCCGTTATCTCGAAAGAGCTTTTGTGCAGGATCGGGAGGAGGTCGGGGCTTATGGCGCGTCTGAGAACCTCGCGGATGGAGTCCGTGCCGATCACGCTTTGTATGTTGAGCCTGCGGGCGACGTCGGCCGCCAGCGTGCTCGTCCCCACCCCCGTTGCCCCGCCTATAAGCACCACGACGGGCTCGGTCGTCTCGCGTAGGATGCGCCACTTGTCGAGGCGCGGGACCACAAGGGCATCCGTCAGCTGAAGCTTGGCCCGGACCCGGGCGAGGACCTCCTCCTCCTCGACGATGAAGCGTTCCTCCGCCAGAAGTTCCGCGCGGACCTCGCTAGCTATGCGGTAGGCAATCTCCATGCGGGCGCCGGCCTGACAGAGGGTCTGGGCCAGCACACCGCGCGAGAACGGGGTTTCTCGCCCGCTCTTTACGATCGTGATTTCCAGCTCCTGCATAGGACCCTCCCCACGGGGTACCGCACACCTTTCTACAGGCGCACGCCTAGTCCCCGAGTATCCGGAGCCCGCCGAACCTCTTGCCTCTCCGCCTCCGGATGCGGAAGAAGAAATACAGGAGAAACGCGACCAGCACGAGCGGCACCAGGGGCACCAGCACCGCGATGATCCCGCCGACCAGCGCCACGACGTCCTCGAACGTGCTGAGGAAAGACGACGAGACCCCCGCCGCCGAGGCGTCCGCCGGGGGACGAAAGACGTATTTGAGGACCGCTACCACGCCGGCGATGACACCACCGGCCACAAGCTCCGGCACCGCACCGGCGTCTAGCCCCTCCCTAAGGGCGAGTGCGAAGAGGACGGCTCCCGCGGCGATGCGCAACGGGGTCTGGATTATGTTCAGGGGTTTAGCGAGGGAGGGGACCTTGTCCAGCCCGGTCTCCAGAAGGGCGAGCACGACGAACGCGCCGATAGCAGCCCAGTCGTCTATAAACCCGAAGGGTGCAGGTAGCTCGAAGAGCCCGAGGCGGGCGGCGAGCCCGACGAGGGCGAGGGGAAGAAAGGCTCTGACCCCCGCGATGGAGGCGAGTCCGATCCCGATTCCGATTGCAAGTAGAGTTTCCATGCGGCCGATTATACCCGCTACCCGGGCGGGTCAACTTTGCTAAGATCACCCCGATTCGTTGTTTTACGGTGGTGTTCTAGTTTTTCGGAGGGTTCGTGTCGCAGACCGTTACCATGGACAAGATAGTGGCGTTTTGCAAGCGCCGGGGCTTTGTGTACCAGAGCTCGGAAATTTACGGCGGCATCCGCTCCTCCTACGATTATGGCCCTCTCGGCGTCGAGATGAAGCGGAACATAAAAGAGGAGTGGTGGCGCAGGCTCGTACACATGCGCGAGGATGTCGTGGGGCTGGACGCGGCGATCATCATGCACCCGAAGGTGTGGGAGGCATCCGGCCACACGGCGACCTTTAACGACATGCTCGTCGAGAGCCGTACGAGCGGCAGGCGCTACCGGGCCGATCACCTCATAGAAGAAGCGACCGGGGCCGACGCCGAGGGCATGAGCGCCGAAGAGATGACCAAGATGATCTCCGAGGACGACCGGATCAAGGACCCCGTCGACGGTGGCCGCGACTTCGCCCCGGTCAGGCCGTTCAACCTGATGTTCGAGACGTACACGGGCCCCGTGAAGAGCCCCGAGAACGTCGTATACCTGAGGCCGGAGACGGCGCAGGGCATCTTCGTGAACTTCAAGAACATCACGCAGACTAACCGCGTGAAGGTACCGTTCGGGATCGCCCAGCAGGGGAAGTCGTTCCGAAACGAGATCACGCCGGGTAACTTTATCTTCCGCACACGCGAGTTCGAGCAGATGGAGATGGAGTTCTTCGTCGA
>JADDPY010000142.1 GCA_016781635.1 Rubrobacter sp. | reverse complement strand
GGCGTGCTATCTTTATGCCCTGGCGGCGGTGATGTGAGACTCTTTTTGCCGGGAGCTCACCGCCGCCAATTTATTTTCTGGACGCATCTTTGATCTAACTGCGGCGTAAGTCAAGCCGACTGTAAGGCGTGCCAACGTTGGCCTCGTCAAGTCATCACTATCGCCCACGCCTTGTACTGCACAATCGGAGAGCCGTTCACGCGCTACTACTGGGGCTAACGACGAACCGTTCCGCCGGCGAGGGCTGGACCACGCACGAGGCGAGCCACGCAGCTCGCTGACGACCTCCCCGGGAGCCGCCGATTACAGGAGTCTCCACCCTCCCCGGGCACTTGGAGCGGATTCTCGCGCCTCCTAGGTGGCCCGCTAAGCGTCCTCCATCCGGCCGCGCAACCGTCCCGAGAGCTCCGGGTCCTCACGCAGCTCCTCGAGGAGCGCTCGCACGACGGCCGCGCCCTTCGCGCCGGCGTCGAGGGAGTACGTCTTGAGGAAGCGGTGGAGGCTCGGATCGAGGTCCACGGTGATCCTGACCGGCTTGGCGCGAATGGACCGGGGCGACGTCGCCGTTCCCCGCTCGGAGCCCGCGTCCTGCTTGGGCGGGCTCCCGCCCCTCAAGGTGCGTCCGACCTTGCCCCTCCTCCCGCCGGGATCTCCCCCGCGACCACGGACGAAATCCGAGGCCCTGCCCGCGCCTGGATCTTCGCTCAAGAAGTCGCCTCCTCGCTGGCGAGCTCGCCCAGCAGCTCGGACGCGACGAGTTCGTAGGCCCCAAGGTCCTCCACAGGCTCCCCGAAGGCCCGCGAGTAGCCGACCCTCGCCGGGATCTCCGCACGCATCACCGGCAACTTCATCCCCTCCATCTCCGCCCGGGCGTCCCTGCCATCCCGCGCCGTACCCTGCACGCGTGTCAGCAGGACCCGGAAGGTGAGGTCGTTCAAGGGCTCTACCTCGGCCACCAGCTCCAGCGTCGCCATCACCCGGTCGAGGTCTATCTCCGTGGGCGGCACCGCCACGATCGCCGTCTCCGCGGCCAGGAGCGCCGCCCGGGTTATCGAGACTTCCTGGGGCATGACCCCAGGCGGCGTGTCCAGGACGACGTGCTCGAAGTCGCCGGCGAGGCCCTTCACCCTGCGATGCACGTCCTTAACCGGCAATCCGACCACCTCGAAGGGCACCCGGCCGCCGTCCTCAGCCAACCCCGCCCACGAGAGCGCCGACCCCTGCGGATCGCAGTCCACCAGTAGGGTCCTCCCCCGGCGGCTAAGCGCCGTCGCCAGGAAGTACGACGTGACAGTCTTGGCCGTCCCGCCCTTCAGATTCGCCACTGCTACCCTCACAAGCCCGTCCCTTTACTGCATTACTTAATTACTGCATTACTGCATGCAGTATATAGCATAAAGCGCCCCCGAACTCGGTGGTGGCGCTCGCGCTTCTTGCGACCGCTCATCACCAAGTTCCTGACAGAACCCGCTATTTGTGACCGGGTATGTGCGCGGAGGGGGTGCGGAAGGCCTTCGGCCGCGCGGTCCGGGCCCGCCGGCGCGACCTGGGGATCTCGCAGGAGCGCCTGGCGGCGATCTCGGGCCTGAGCAGGAGCTACATGGGCGATGTGGAGCGCGGAGGCCGCAACGTCGGCCTCGTCAACGTCGCTAAGATCGCCCGCGCCCTGGACTGCACGATCGGGGAGCTGTTCACGCGCTACTACCGCGAGGGCTAGAGCCACCGGCTGAGCCGGCGCCCCGCCCACCGAGCGCCCCGGCTTACGACAGCGGCCCTTCGGGGTGCTCCCGGACCCACGATACGAGGCTCTCGAGCGTGCGCGCACGCTCCCACGCCTTCATGTCGTGCCCGCCGTAGGGTGCTCCCATCTCGTAGCGGACGACGGCGACGGCCGCCGCCGCGTGGGCCTCTGCCCGGAACCGATCGCCGCCAAAAACGTCCTCTCCCAGGTGATCCAGGAACCTCTCCATCGTCTCATCGAGCACCTGGATCGTGTGCTCCTCGCGTTCCTCGGCCATAACCTCGACCTCGACCCGGAGCCACTCGACGGCCTCGGGGAGCTCGGGGGAAACGAAGCGGCCGACGCGCCGGCGGGCCCGCCTCTCCGCCTCCTCCCGCTCGTCGCACCAGCGGTCTATCTCTTCCATCTCGCGCTTCCTCATGTCCACCTAGACGCCCTCCTCTGTCGGTTCCCCGG
>JADDPY010000230.1 GCA_016781635.1 Rubrobacter sp. | reverse complement strand
CAGGCTGAAGCACGGGGCCGTGGACAAAGTCTCCGTACCATGCAACGCCGTCATATACTCTAATTAAAGAACTGATCGCGCAGAGAGGAATACGAGCTATGCTTACCGATGCGCGTCGCTTGATACCAAGTTTGGCCACCTCCTTGCCGCTGAATTGTATGACAAACGTGGCACAGCGGTAGGCGTACCGTTGGCTTACCCACAGTATCGCCCAGTTGCCCACATGCCGCACTTGGGGGTAGCGCCGATCCGGTGTTCTCGTACCGACCCAGCTTGTTAAAAACCCCTATCTGGGTGTAAGGTGTTACAGGGCTACCCCACATCGGCTATGTTTTGATCTTCTTGAGCGGCGTAGACGCGAGAAAAAGGCCCAATCTTGGATAGTGCCGTCGAGGTGATGTCTTCACCAGCAAGGACTCGCGCTTTTTCAGTAGGCTGCCTTCCGCGTGCCTTGAACGTGAGGGGACTGCCCGCAACCAGCCTGTCACGCTCAGCTTGCGATAGTGGCCCGCCACGGCAATGAGCACGTGTGGAAAACTTCAAAGCATAACCTGGGGTGTACGCATCGGATCCATCCAACAACCGGTCGCTCACAAGAGCACATACTCGGCATCCTTAGCTCCGTGCCCGCTCGGCTGCCGCGATGGCACGCTCAACCCACACCCGAAGCCGGTCCGCATCTTCAACAATATGGATGGGCACCGCGTGGTATGGCAGGACCCGATTTGGATTGCGGTACGGCGCAAACGCCGGCATCTGTGCGGCTTCATAGTCCGCGCGTGTCTGCGCATCCGTCCGAAAATACAGCGTGTCATCCGCAATAACGGCAAAGAAGACCTCCCCCGTAAACAGGCCAACGGCGCCAAACATCGCCTGTGCCCGTACGGGAAGGAGCGGGCATAGGTGGTCCAAAACAAATGCCTGATAGCTTGGGCTTACGGCCATCCAGCACCTCCCTGCCAGGAGCGCTGCTCCTTCGCGGCGCTATTCTAGCGCGTCACTGCTGCGTACGCGTGCAACGCTTGGTCACAGAGCACAGCTGTCGGCACTCTGGAGCGAGGGGAGTGCCGGCAAAGGAAGGTTGACGCGGAGCGTTCGTGCATCCACGGCGTACCCGTGTCACGGGCGTGTGTCCGGGAGCAAGGGCACAGACGGATGACCAACACCTGCAGCCAGATGTGTTTGCCAACCTTAAAGGTCTGGCCGAGTCAAGCGAGTTTGCTACAAGGCTTCAGGACACGAGCTTGGTTGCGATCGGCGACAGCGTGGTGATGGTGAGCGCACCAAACGGCTCATCTGAGAAACCTCGGGGCCGGGTTGTCCGTGGTAATGTAGGCTGGCAAGGATTGTTTCAATAACTATTATTGTGCCGATAATCTTTTAATATCACCAACACCCGATGTCAATTGCACAGCGTCCAAACTCATACACGACATTCCAGCCTCTAGGTTCCAGCACTCAATAACGTAGGGCAATGAATCCGCCACGACGCCGCGAGCGGAGCCTATGTTCGCCAAGCGCCCGCAAAGACCGACCGCACAGGAAGCCCCAGGAGCGACGAAACAGCAGCGGCCCATATCCTACCACCCCCCACATCTCGGCACTGTTAGGTCTCGCCAATCCCAAACAGCTCCGCGAGCGTTTCGCCGTGCGTGTTCTCGGCTTGCTTGAGTGCAGCCAGATATCGGCCGGTCGTCGCCAAGCTCGTGTGCCCTAGTCGCGCCTGAATGTCGCTGACCTTCGCGCCGGAGTCCTCCATCGCCCGCGCGAACGTGTGGCGGAGCGTATGCACTTTGGGCGTTCCCAGGTGCCGCTCGCAGATATCCGCGATCGTCTGAATGGTCAGCGCCTCGCCCTGATTCCGCCGCGAAAAGCTGACCCAGACCGGCGCATCATGCGGGAGCGCGTTCAAGCGTCCTTGGTACACCACGGCCAGGTATTCGAGGAGCGCGCGGGCGGTTGGACGTGCCAGGAGGTCCTGCATCTGCTTCCCACCTTTCGTCCGCTGCCAACCGAGGGTGAGCTTATCTCCGCGCAGCTGCAGCGCGCTCCAGCGGAGCGCGGCCAGCTCCGAGAGGCGACGGCCCGTCTGCAAGGCCACCGCCAGGAGCGCGTAGTCGCGCAGGCCACGGGGCGTCATGCGGTCAATCAGGGCCAGTCGGCGGCGCAGCTCGGCATAGTCCAGCGCCTGCGCCCCACCGTAGCTCTGGACGGGCCGCCGATCCACGCGGCCGATGGGATTGGCCCCGAGGAGGTC
>JADDPY010000007.1 GCA_016781635.1 Rubrobacter sp. | reverse complement strand
GATATCCGAGAAGTAACACTGTTGCAAACCAATCATGTCAGTACACTAGTAGCCTTGGCACGGGGAGGTCAGGAGGCGAACCCCTCTTGGCGCCACGCTAATGAAGACGGCCACTTCCATGTGTAGCGCGGATACCGAACGCTCCCCGGCGTGAGCTCGTTCGGTTGCGGGCCGACCGTCTCCGTCCCACCCGCGCATCGAGCGAACCGAAAATACCCTGATCACAGATCCGATAGGCAAAGAAACCGGCGAGGCGTGATACACGGACTCTTGACACCACTCTGACACCACCGGAAACGCAATACGGTGTAACACTGAGCAAGGTAGAGACAAGGAATAGGCTTAGATATGGGGGATTTGCAAGCTCGTGCAAACCCCTGCGACACATGAATCCTCACTCGTAACGAGACGGGGTCAGCGGTTCGAGTCCGCTCGTCGGCTCTCCTTCTGCCCTTATCTAAGCCGAACGCCTAAAATCGGAGCAGCACTCAGCTGGTTGCTGGACGCTTTTGACACCACTGGAACATCTGGGTAGGGTGATGCAAGTGTTAGCCAAACACCCGCAAGCGCGAATCAGCGCGCTGCAGGAGGTCGAAGGTGTGTCGATAAGGAACGAGGCTATGCTTCCTCGGGGTAGTGCGAGCTTTGCGGCGACGGGAGGTCCCTTGTTGGGAAGCGACGATCGAGCCAAGGGTAGTGCTCTCGCATGAGCGATATCGCTTTTCTTCGCGCCACGAAGCTCTTGAAGCTGTACCGCGATCGAGAGCTTTCCCCGGTCGAGGCTACCGAGGCGGCGCTCCACCAGATCGAGCTGTACAACTCATGCGTCAACGCTTATGTTCTCGTCGACGCAGAGCAAGCTTTAGCCCAGGCTCGGGAGTCCGAAGAACGGCACCGAACGGGGAAGTCCAGAGGGCGGCTCGACGGGGTGCCGGTTTCCATAAAGGATCTTATCCTGACCAGGGGATGGCCAACGCTGCGAGGATCGCGACTAATCGATCCCGACCAGGAATGGTACGAGGACGCGCCGGTGGCAGCGCGGCTCCGGGAGCACGGGGCCGTACTTCTCGGGAAGACGACCACGCCTGAGTACGGATGGAAGGGCGTCACGGAGAGTCCTCTCACCGGATCGACGGTGAACCCTTGGGATCCTACCCGCACCGCTGGCGGCTCGAGCGGAGGAAGCGCCGCGGCGGTAACCCTGGGGATGGGACCCTTGAGCGTGGGGACCGATGGCGGAGGCTCGGTTAGAATTCCGGCTGCTTTTTGCGGCATAGTGGGCCTGAAACCTACGTATGGCCGAGTTCCCTTATGGCCGGCGAGCCCGTTCGGAACGCTCTCTCATGCCGGGCCGATGGGCTCGACGGTGGCCGACGCCGCCCTGATGCTAAATGTATTGGCCGAACCAGACGTTAGGGACTGGACTTCCCTGCCACCGGAGGATGTCGACTATGTGGACGCCCTCGAAGGCGGCGTCGAAGGGCTGCGGGTGGCGTTCAGCCCCGACCTCGGGTACGTCAGCGTGCAGCCCGAGGTGCGAGAGGCCGTGCGGGCCGCGGTTCGAGTGTTCGAGGACATGGGGGCCAAGGTCGAGCAGAGAGATCCCGGCTTCCAAGATCCTCTAGAGATCTTCAACATCCATTGGTATGCAGGTGCCGCCAATGCGTTGCGCGCCTACAGCGAGAAGGTCCGCAAGATGATGGATCCGGGCCTTATCGAGATCGCCAATGAGGGCGCTGAATACTCCGTGTTGGAGTATCTGGAGGCGGTCGGCCGACGCAGCGAGCTTGCGATTCACATGGGAAGGTTCCACGCGGAATACGACCTCTTGTTGACCCCGACCGTCCCAATCCCTGCCTTCGAGGCCGGGCGCGAAGTGCCGGCGGGCTCGCCCCACCGGCGTTGGACGAGCTGGACGCCCTTCACCTACCCCTTCAACCTGACGCAGCAGCCCGCCGCGTCCGTGCCATGCGGCTTCACGAGCGCTGGCCTGCCCGTGGGCCTGCAGATAGTAGGAGCCAAGTACGCGGATGCGCTGGTGCTACGCGCCGCGCACGCTTACCAAACCGCCAATCCCCTAACTGATCGGAGGCCTTCGTAAGCTACGTTAGCCTTGTCTTCCTTCGACGACTGGGTAGATTGGGCGCCCCTCCTTGGCCCAAGAGACTACGTTCTGGGTTGCCTTGGTGCGCGCTTCCTCCTCCGCCTC